>CAYPAM010000064.1:0-9462 GCA_964408715.1 uncultured Lachnobacterium sp. | reverse complement strand
AATCAAGGAAACATGCTGCAAGGCGTCCAAGACCACCATTACCAAGAGATGGCTCTAACTCGATTTCTTCAATTGTCGCAAGATTCTTTCCTGCTGCCTCTAAGGTTTCCTTTACTTCATCATATATCCCAAGATTTATTAAGTTATTTGATAATAATTTTCCAATTAAAAACTCTGCAGAGACATAATATACCTTCTTCTTGCCTGCATTGCTTTCCTTTTCCTTTGCAAGCTCCTTCACCATCTCAAGAAGTGCAAGATAAATCTCAAAGTTTGAACACTCTGCAACCGGTTTGTTCCATTTTGTTTCTACAATGTTTGTAAAATTCATTTTTCTTCCTCCTACAAGGGATTACTCTAACCCTCTTGCTAACTAGTTTAACACAATCCTCTTATTTTTCTTGTCAAATAATAGCAAAAAGTGGTACTATCCTATCATGAATATACTCGAATATGAAAATTACCAAGAGAAAAAAACACATGTAGATGTCACATTTCCGTACAACACATACCTATGTTCCATTCCGTTGGACTTCGACCGCGTTCCGCTCCATTGGCACGATGAGATGGAAATCATCTATATCAAAAAGGGACATGGTTACGTCACTGTGGATTTGAAGCAATATAAGGTATCCGGTAGTACTATTATACTAATTCTTCCGGGACAGCTTCACTCTATCGAGCAGTATGATGACCTGTCTATGGAATACGAAAACATCATTTTCAGCGTTAGTATGCTACTCCCAAGGACGGAAGATACTAGCAGCTCGGATTTTTTGCGCCCTCTTTTGAGCGGAAAAATCACTGTTCCAACGGTTTTTACGTCGATTTCCGACCACTACGACGCCATCGCTGCCTGTATTGATGCCTGCGATGAAATCTGTAAGACCAAGCCGACCGGTTATGATTTATTTATCAAGGGGAAATTATTCGAATTCTTCTATCTCTTAAGCAACCGCTGTCGAGAAGAAAAGCTGACGCGTTCTGTCAAGTCCCTTGACAAAATCAAGGTTATCACAAAATACGTAGAAAATCATTACATGGAGAAAATCACAATCGCAGATATCGCCAAGGTGGCAGGCTTCTCTGAATCACACTTCATGCGCTACTTCAAGGAAACCATGGGGACCTCCTTCATTGATTATCTGCGCGAATACCGCCTTACCATGGCGGCGCGACTGCTGATGGGGTCTGACGACTCTATCCTAAGTATTTCGGAGGAGGTCGGCTTCGACAACCTCTCCTACTTCAACCGCGCCTTCAAGAAGGAATATGGCATGACGCCAAGCCAGTATCGAAAACAGGAAGAGGAATAATATTACCTATCCATTTATAATACTATATACCCCACTATCGCTACCACAATCGCAAATCCGGCTCCCACAATCACATCACTAGGATAATGCACACCGGATACCACACGCACTATCGCAAGCAACACTGTTACCACTACGAGAAGCACGCCGAACCATTGCCAAGGGGACAATAGCAGAAATGTCATTGCAATCATCATTGCTGCAAAGACGTGTCGGCTCGGAAAGGACTTCCCCCTAGTATCCTTTGGAATTACAGGTGGCAATTCAAAGGTCTCGTAGGGTCTTGGTCGATTCACACAAGCACGAAATACCGAGAGCGCTACAAAAGCGAGTGCCGGAACCAAGAGCGCACGAATCAGATTCTCATTCTGTGTCACAAGCAGATACAGAATCAACAGCGGATACGCGAAGTACATGCTGATTGTACAGATTTTATTGGCAATATGTATCCCTTTTGCCATCCCGGGATTCTCTCGGAATGGCTGGGTCATTTTCACATAGGTTTCTTTTTTCATTGGAATTCTCTCTTTTTCTATTATTAATTAGCAGTGCTTGTAATCTCTCTTACACCCTCACGAATGGCATCACCAGCTTCCTGTACGCTGTTTACAAGATTACGACCAGCTTCTTGAAGACTAGTTGTTCTTGTACCATCCTGTGTGTTAGTTTCTGTATTTTTTTCGGTATTGTTTTCGGTATTGTTTTCTGTATTGTTTTGGGTATTACGGTCCGTTCCGTTTTCCATGTTATCTTCCATGTTGTCAATTCCATTTTCGATACCATTTATTCCATTTTCAACGCCGTTCTCGACATTATCGATACCATTCTTGATATCCTCTCCAAGGGTATTGCTTGTATCGTTATAATTGGTATCGTCGTAGTTGGTATCTGTTGTATCATTGTTGTCGTTGGTATTGTTTCTGCCACATGCAGCAAATGCGAACATTCCTGTTACCATGATAGCTGATAAAAATAAAAGTTTGAATCGTTTCATCATACATACTCCTTTTCTTTTTGAAGTTAGTATGATAGATTCCTTTACTTTTTATACAATAAATTATCTAGCAAATATATGAAAAATCGACAATTGCTTTCACCCGATTGAAGTAGCGCCATCATATTCGCAAATACATATCTGCAGAAATTATCCGGCTGAAACTCCATATTCCAAATAGAGGGATTTACTCCAGAATCTTCCTGCAATACCGCACAAAATAGTCTCATCGTCTCTTCCATTGGAATCTTTCCTTCCAGGTCACGCACCCAGCTGCTGTCATATGGCAGCATTTTCGTATAAAGATAGCTATAATACTCCTCTAGGAAGCGTGTAAAACTCATCCCTTCTCGATACAGCTTGTCCTGATCTACAAAGATATGATTCCAGAAACTCTCTGCCACCGCCGTAACAAGTGCTTCCTTGTCCGGATAATAATTGTACACCGAACCGATTGCGATTTGGCAGGCAGAAGCAAGCTTACGGATGCTAAGCTTATCTACACCTTCCTTTTTTGCGATGATAAGCGCCTGTTCTAGAATTTTATCTGTCGAAGTGACGTGCTTCTTCATGGACTACCTCGTTTCTATATCTCAATCATGAATATCCGTTATGAGAATCTCATATTGAACATAGTTCATGTTATCACTTCTTGGAATAGTTTTCAAGAAAAGTCTACTTTTTCATTTTTGAATCAAAAATCAGTGAAGCGATATAGGAAAATACGAGCGCCGATGACACGCCGACAGCACAAGCAGTAAAACCGCCCTTGAAGATTCCGATAAAGCCCTCCTTGTCGATGGCTTCCTTCATACCATTCCATAGCACGTTTCCAAATCCCATCAGTGGCACATTCGCACCTGCTCCTGCCCACTCCGAAAATGGCTGATACACCCCAATTGCCCCAAGCACCACACCGGTACATACGAGCAATACCATAACTCGTCCCGGCAACATCTTCGTCTTATCCATCAGAAGCTGTGATAAAGCGCAGATAATTCCGCCCACCACAAATGCAATTACATAATCCATCTTTTTCCTCCTATTCTACATGCTCAAGCACAACGCCATGCGCGATTCCCGGCACTGCCTGACCTTCATTAAAGCTTACTGTGGACAGTAACGCGCCGGTTGGTACGAATAATATGCGTTTGAGATGTCCGGACTGCAATTTCTTGAGATAATATCCGCTTAAGGTTACCGCAGAACAGCCACAGCCGGAACCTCCTGCACCTGTACCCTGCTTTTCCCCATCAAAAATCTTAATCCCGCAATCCTCATGCACGCCGGATATGTCGTAGCCCTTTTCCTTTAACAAATCAATCAGAATCTTTGCTCCAATCGTTCCCAAATCCCCGGTTACGATTTTGTCGTAATCCTTTGGCTCTCTTCCAAAATCCTGTAAATTGCGGTAGATTAAGTCACATGCGGCCGGTGCCATTGCAGCTCCCATGTTCATTGAGTCCTTGACACCAAAGTCTACGATTTTTCCGGTTGTAACACCGGTAATCTTGGCATAGGGCTTTAGCTTCCATTCGTCCATCTTCTCTTCTGTCGCTAACAGAAAGGCTCCACTTCCTGTTACCGTCCAGGTCGCAGACATTGGTCTTTGGTTGGCATATTCGAGTGGAAACCGAAACTGCTTCTCTGCACTTGCAAAATGACTCGAGGTTACCGCAGCCACACAATCCGCATATCCTGCCGCCACATTCATAGACGCAAGTGACAGGGATTCCCCACACGTCGAGCAGGCTCCGTATAAGCCAAACAGCGGTATCTCAAAATCCTTTAGCCCAAATGACGACGCAATATTCTGTCCCAGCAAATCTCCCGCAAAGAGATATCTGACATCCGATGCCTGTTTACTTACTTTTCCTAATGTCAGGTTCAGTGCCTGCTTCTGCAAGGAGCTTTCCGCGGCTTCCCAGGTATCTTCACCAAACTTCTCATCGCCTTGTCCAATGACATCAAAGCAGTCCTTCAGCGGACCCTCGCCCTCTTTCTTGCCTACAATCGAGGCGGTACTAATAATAAAGGGAGTCTTTGAAAAACAAAGACTCCCACTTCCTACCTGTTGGTTCATGCTATCTCTCCTTTTCCAATATATGAGATAGTATGCTTTCGAATATGAAATTTTATGTATTTTGAAGCAAGTTTCAAAATATTATTTGCCCTCGTACACAACAACAGAGGCAACATCATATCCTTCTAATGCTTTGCGACCTTCAAGACCTGCAAGCTCCATTAAGAATAACATCTTTACAACCTCGCCGCCTAACTCTTCAATAAGCTCTGCTGCCGCCTTCATGGTTCCGCCGGTTGCGATAAGGTCATCCACAAGTACAACCTTCTGACCCGGCTTAATCGCATCCTTGTGGATTTCGATTGTTGCTGTGCCATACTCTAACTCATAGGTCTTTGAAATCGTTTCACATGGAAGCTTTCCAGCCTTACGAACAAGTACGAATGGCTTCTTCAACAAATATGCAAGTGGCATACCGAAGATGAATCCTCTGGACTCTGCACCTGCGATAACATCACATTCTACCCCTTCTAAGAGCTTTGCCATCTCATTGATTGCAAGCTGTAAGCCGTCTGCATCCTGTAATACGCTGGTTACATCGCGGAAAATAATTCCTTCCTCCGGAAAATCAGGAATGCTTCTTACGTAATCTTCTACTTTTTTCATGTTTATCCTCCCTTTAAACCTCCACATCAGGAATGATGTGTCCTGCTTCTACATTCTTTTTGATTAAATGGTCACGGGAATATTCCCATAAGCTTTCTGAACCGCGTGCGGTTCTTTCGTTTCGTTTCAATATCTTAGATAATGGAACCTCGTGTTCTTCCCATGCCTTGCCGCCGGTTGCGTCGTTTAAAAGCAATGGCTGGACATTGTCCATCGTTCTGGCAAATCTTGCTTCCTTCGTCTCGCCCGCTTCAAATTCGTCCCATAGACTACGAAGCTCCTTCGCCTGATCCTCCGGCAACATCCCAAAGAGTCTGTCTGCAGCGCGTTTCTCGCGCTCCTGCTGTGTTGCCTTTGCAGCATCATCATACGCATACGTATCGCCGGCATCAATCTCTACAATATCGTGAATGAGAATCATACGAATCGTTCGAAGCACGTCAATCTCTTCATTTGCATATTCACTCAGCAGAAAAGTCATTATTGCCATATGCCACGCATGCTCAGCGTCATTTTCTTTTCTTGTTCCATCCGTCACATAAGACTGACGGAATATCTGCTTTTCCTTATCAATCTCACGGATAAAATCCATCTGCTTTTGCAGACGCTCCATATCTATTTCCTTGTTTTGCACTTACGCTTTTCCTCTTTCCTTTCACATACTTATTGCCTTATGAATTCTTCAAGCCTTCGGAATTATTTCACCTTCCTATAAGTGCTCTCTGACCTCTGTACGACATCCTTCACAAGCAATCGTTCCTTTTCTACCACAAATCGAATATCATACCCACCAAAGCTCATGCCATAGACATAATCCGACTTTTTATTATAAGCAGCTCTTGGGTCTTGTTGCAATACCTCTTTTGCACTTTCTTGCAAATTTTCTGGTAATCGTGCAAGTAATTCTTCTGGAAAAACCACCAGAATCCGGTCTTCCTTGTGTTCTTCTGCAAAGCTTCCTACCGCCTCCGGATGGGAATCCGTATATGGCAGGTATGGTTTGATATCAAATATCGGCGTGCCGTCCAGAAGGTCCGCACCCGATACCACAAGAATCGGTCCTCTCATCTTATCGTAATATATCTCTTCCAGCTTCACCGATGACAACCCGATTGAATTCGGTCGATATGGTGCTCTTGTGGCAAACACGCCCTTTTTTACCTTCCCTCCAAGTCGCGGCGGTGTCACCGTAAGCGCATATCCTTCTCTCTTCGCCATGGAGAATTCCCACAACAGCCAGATATGCGAAAACTCTTCTAATCCACGCACCGCATCCATACTGCGAAATTCCGGTTCAAACACGATCTCTCCTCGAAGCGACGGTGCTAATCCGCTTTGTCTTGGGATACCGAATTTATCTGTAAACTCTGTATGAATTCGTGCAACTACAACCAGCTTAGACATAATTATTTTCCTTTTTTCTTGCTATCTTTATTATCCTTCGCATTTCTTCTCGCAATATCCTCCTTCACCAGACGGTAAATTGCGGCTGCAATAGGTACCGCCAAAAGCATTCCGCCAATGCCAAGCACACCTCCGCCGACAGTGACTGCCGTTAACACCCAGATTCCCGGAAGGCCGATGGATTTTCCAACCACTCTTGGATATATCAGATTGCCCTCCATCTGTTGCAACACCACAATGAATATAAGGAACTCAACCGCCATCCATGGGTCAATCGTAAGCATCATAATTGCACCAACTGCTGCCCCAATATACGCACCGGCAATTGGAATGAGTGCTGTAAAACCGATAAATACACCAATCATTACAGCATATGGAAAACCGCATATCCACATACCAAGAACACACAACATTCCTAGGATAATCGCTTCTGTCACCTGTCCTACGATAAAGCTGTGGAAGCTATTATCAAGCACGGTCGCTACATAGAAGATTCTCTCTGCCTGCTTAGGCATATAGGTATTGATAATCTTTTTGCACTGTGCACCGAGCTTTTCTTTTTCAATGAGCACATAAAGAGAGAATATCAAGCCGATTGCAATATTCACCACTACCGTAACCATATTTCCAACAACAGAGACGATAGAGCCAACTGCACCACCAAAACCGCTTAATACAGACTTAATCAGTGTCTCAAACTCTGTCGAAATGGATGTCCAATCTATCTTTTGAAAAGCCGGGAAATATCCCGCAATCTCTTCTTCTCCAATAAAATCCACAACCCAGTCTACCGCATCCGGAATCAATCGGATAAAAGATGCAATACAGTTTATAAGCTCCGGTAACACCAGGCTTATAACGATAAAAACAATTGCAATCAAGCTTAAAAAAGCAAAAATAATACAAACGATTCGTTTGATTTTGCGTGCTACCTCAACCTTAAACAGACGGTCATACCATCGCTCATAAAAGTTCATAAGAATATTGATGACATACGCCATGATACATCCCAAAAGCAGTGGAACTGCCGCACTAAACGCCACTCCTGCAACGCCTTCAATGCACGACCAATATCGAGTCACCAGATACAACACAAACAAGCCGCCGATAAGCCATACTATTTTCTTTGATTCTTTTTCTAGTCCCTTCATTTTACTACCTCAAATTGAAAGACCGCGCCCTACGGCGCGGTCCTTCAAAGCTATACCCCAAGGTTTGCTTCAAATTCTTTAATTAACTGTGCCTGATACTCTGCATCAAATGTTCCATTCAATAATTTTGGAAAAGCCTCTGTCTGAAGTCTCTCCCAGCTATATCCCTCTTTCCCAACGAGGATTGGATAATACCATACGCCGTTTTTGATTGCGGCATCGCGGTCTCCCGGTGCATCCCCTACCATAAGAATCTTGTCCTGATTGTAACCCTTCTTTACCATCTCTCCGATACAATATGCCTTTGAACCGGCCTCCTGACACAGAAGCACACGGCAGTCTTCTTTCAGCTGATGCTTGGTCCACTCTGCCTCTACCGCCTCACTGTTTGCAGAAGAAACTGCTGCAAGGTCAGCCCGCTGACACATCTCATCCATCGTCTTCTTTACGTTATCAAATGGCTTGTCATCGGCCGGAAGATTGTTGATTGCTCGATTGGTTCGTACACTCCAAAGCAATGCCTTTTCTATACATTCACTATTGCTTTTCTGTGTAAGTGCCATAAGTGCAGGATTAGATAATTCCTTAGCTTCGTTTGTCCAAGTTACAAACTCTTCCAGCCCTTCAAAATGACAGCCTCTCTTCTCCATTTCAACAAGCGCCATTGCCAATCCCTTGAAACGATTAATGCCTCTTGTGATTGAATACAAGTTGATATCCAGCCACAGCCTCATGCACTCCTCATATCTATCATCTAAGCCATAGGTATAAACCCACTGTGGACCAAAACATTCTCTATGCTTTACCTCCATTGTGTCCATTGCACATCCATCGCTGTCAATACACACCATGTATTCACTGTGTTTTACGAAATCAAAACAGCTCATACTCACTCTCCCTTTCATGTATAAAAGTTATACTATAGATTTTACCATTTAACGCCGTTTGATTCAACAAAAAAACTCATCTTTCTTGTATGCAAGCCATTGACAACCTCAATTTATAAGCTATAATTTAGTTTAAAATCAATTTACCAAAGAATAAGAGGAGCAACCATGTCATACAAACACACCGCCACATGTGATGGCGTATATGCAGAATTAAAAGATAAGATTCTTCACTTAGAGCTTCCACCGGGAGCTACCATCAGCGAGATTGATACTGCTGAACAATACAACATCAGTCGCACGCCTGTCCGCGATGCATTCAAGCGTTTAGAGCGTGAAGGGCTCCTTGAGATTCGCCCCCATATTGGGACATTCATCTCTCTGATTGATTTGAATGCGGTTGCCGATGTTTTATACACTCGTGAAGTACTAGAATATGCAGTTCTATCTGATTTATCACAAATGTACGACAAATCCCAGGATCTTCGTATCCGCTTACTGCTTCAGCAGCAGAAGGCTCTCTTAGATTCCGATCTTGAAATTGAGGAGTTAAGCCGCGCTTTCATAAAATGTGATAACGAGTTCCATGCTGCACTTTTTGAGGCTGCCGGCAAGAAGAACATCATTCATTTCTTAAGTACAATCAATTGCCAGTATGAGCGTTTCCGCACCTTCATCAATTACTCTGGTAAGGACGACATCCAGAAACTCTATGAAGCGCACATCCGCATTTGGGAATGCATCTCCAGCAAAGACCTCGTCGCTTTGAAGGACTGCGTGAACCACCACCTCTACGATGGCTTCAGCTCTAGCAGCGACATCGTAAGCAAATATCCAGAATACTTTAAAGAAATTCACTAAAAATAGCTGTTGCAAAATGGATTCCATACCCGTGGCGCAACAGCTTTTTTTGCATTTAGATATAGATGTAGCTTGCCACCACCTCCCCCTGCCGTGTTTGATAGCAAAACGCACATATTCCTAGAAAGAGCTTTCTGCTATTGTTTATAATTTATGTCTT
>CAYPAM010000063.1:0-9468 GCA_964408715.1 uncultured Lachnobacterium sp. | reverse complement strand
TAGACGGACTTCTTTCTGCACGTCATTTTGATATGCAGGGTATTGTAAATGGTATCGATTATACCAATTACAACCCGGAAACAGATGAAAAGCTCTATGTAAATTACAACCTAGAGACATGGCGCAAAAAGAAGGCTTTGAACAAAGAAAGATTACAGCAGGATTTGGGTCTTGCTGTTGATAAGAAGAAATTCATGATTGGTCTTGTGTCCCGTCTGACCGACCAGAAAGGTCTTGACCTTATCAATCATGTAATGGAAGGCATCGTAGATGAGCATACACAGTTTGTTATCATCGGTACAGGAGAACCGCAGTACGAGAATATGTTCCGTCACTATGCATGGAAATACCCAGATCGCGTGTCTGCAAATATCTGTTACAATGATGATTTGGCTCGTAAGCTGTATGCGGCTGCAGATGCATTTCTGATGCCATCCAGATTTGAGCCATGTGGACTTACACAGATGATTTCCTTCCGTCATGGAACGGTGCCAATTGTACGTGAAACAGGCGGCTTGAAGGATACTGTTATTCCATACAATGAATATGAAAACACAGGCGACGGCTTCTCATTCAGCAACTACAATGCAGACGAGATGCTTTATGTAATCAACTATGCAAAGCATATTTATTACGATAAGAAACGTCAGTGGAATCAGATGGTAGACAGAGGCATGGAAAAAGATTTCTCATGGAATGCCTCAAGGTATCGTTATGAAGGCTTATATAACTACCTTCTTGGCGAATAAAAATCAAATAACAGCTCATACTAATATGGATATCCGTTTTTCGGGTGTCCATATTTTTTGCGTCATAGGAAATTCCTATGACGCAAAAAACGCTCCGCTAAGGATGCGCACCTCGCGGAGAGGAATTGAATTGCGTCTAAATGACGATTTTTAAGTCAGAATAAAGGAAGGTGTGACGTATGGGTGAACAGGAAAAGGACAAAGAAAGAGACAAAATGGATGAAATAGAGGAATATGGACAAGGCGTGATAAAGGACGACGACATGACAATATATCTCATATCGATTATCGGGGAGATTGAAGGACATGAATGCCTTCCTTCGAACACTAAGACAACCAAATATGAGCATGTGCTTCCAAGACTTGCAGAAATCGAAGACGACAAGAAGATTGATGGTGTGCTGTTGTTGATTAATACGGTTGGTGGAGATGTAGAAAGTGGTCTTGCTATAGCAGAAATGATTGCATCACTCAGTAAACCAACGGTATCGCTGGTATTAGGAGGCAGCCATTCTATCGGTGTGCCACTTGCGGTATCAACAGATTATTCCATGATTGTACCAAGTGGAACGATGGTGATTCATCCGGTGCGTATGAGCGGGACTGTGATTGGAGCACCGGCAACCTATGATTATTTCAAGCGCATGCAGGACAGAATCATTATGTTTATTACCAGTCATTGTGATGCTAATTATGAGAAAATCGAGGAACTAATGATGAATACGCAGATGCTGACCAAAGACGTAGGAACAATCCTTGTTGGCAAAGAAGCCGTAGATGTGGGGCTTATCAATGAGATAGGTGGGATAGCGGAAGCTTTTACAAAATTAAAGCGCTTAATTAAAGAAAAGAAAGAAAAGAAATAAAGGTAAAATAATGACAACTAACGCAAAATATGGTATAGTATAGTAGTATTTTTATGTGATTTCATACTAAACTTAACATATAGCGGAGGTTGTTTTATGGCAACAAAGAAGAAAACATCTTCTAAAAAAAGAAAATCAAATAAACCAACGGTTGCAGAAGTACGTAAGGTGGAGGAATTCCGTCAGGAAATAGTCCTGTGGATTATTATTGCCTGTTCTTTATTGTTATTTATTAGCAATTTTGGTGTAGGTGGTGTGGTTGGTAATGCAATTAGCAGCTTTTTGTTTGGAATATTTGGCGTAATTGCATATATTTTCCCAATTATACTGATTGTTAGTAGCTTTTTCGTAGTGTCAAACAAAGAGAATTTTTTTGCAATTATGAAGCTGGTTGCTACTATCCTGATTGCGTTGTTTTTGTGCATGCTTATGGCTCTACTTGTGTCAAAGGAGTCTGTAATGACACCGTTTGAGGCATTTGAGTACAGCATTGAGACGAAGCAGGGCGGGGGAATCGTTGGCGGCTTTCTGGCATATTATATCAGTCAGGCTTTTGGTAAGATTGGCGCATATATCATTGATGTTATTGTGATGATTATTCTTGTTGTACTCATTAGCGGCAAATCGGCCATTAAGGGCGTAAAAAACAGTGGCCATAAGGTGTATGAATCTGCGAAAGTTGGGAATGAACGTTATCAGGAATATCGTCGTGTTCGCGACGAGGAGAAAAAGCGAAGAGTTGATAACAAGGTGTCCGGCGTATCAATAGATACGAAGATTCCTGCAAGGGGTGAGCTTCCACACTCGGATGAGATGGGAGAATTGCATGACGACAGTCAGCTTGAACTGCCAAATATCAAGGCAAGTCAGCGCACAAAGCTTT
Organism: uncultured Lachnobacterium sp.; assembly: GCA_964408715.1. Classification (GTDB taxonomy): domain Bacteria; phylum Bacillota; class Clostridia; order Lachnospirales; family Lachnospiraceae; genus Roseburia. The sequence goes on along the minus strand of CAYPAM010000063.1, from coordinate 6,970 downwards.
CTTCTGCTGATGAGGGAACGAGCGGTTATGCACCATTGTTTCCAGAAGAGGGAGAACGAAAAGAACCTAAGATTGTTGGTGACTTTATTGCGGATGATGCACCACATACGGATAATACGCCTCATCCAGATAATACCATGGAACATACAAGTACACGTCGTGGCAGAGCCTCCGTGGAAGAAATCGAAAAAGCGATTGACAATGTGGCCAATGAAATCATTGCAGAGGAATCCGCAATTCCGGAGAAGCCATACGTTTTCCCACCTCTTAGCCTGTTAAAGCCAGGAGATCATCGTCGTTTGGGAAACACACAGGCACAGCTTAGAGGGACTGCCCAGAAGCTGGAGCAGACCCTAAAAACCTTTGGCGTGAACGTAACTGTAACAGATATTAGTTGTGGTCCATCTGTAACCAGATATGAGATTCAGCCGGAAATGGGCGTAAAGGTTAGTAAAATCGTAAATCTGGCAGACGACATCAAATTAAATCTTGCTGCTGCGGACATTCGAATTGAAGCACCAATTCCGGGGAAAGCAGCAGTAGGAATTGAGGTTCCTAACAGCGAAAATGTTACCGTAGCATTTAGAGACTTGTTGGAATCGCCGGAATTTAAGAATTCGCCTTCTAAGATTACTTTCGCAGTTGGTAAGGATATTTCAGGACAGACCAAGGTGGCTGATATTGCTAAGATGCCTCACCTTTTGATTGCTGGTGCAACCGGCTCCGGTAAGTCGGTATGTATCAATACAATTATCATGAGCATTTTATATAAGGCAGATCCAAAGGATGTTAAGCTGATTTTGATTGACCCGAAGGTGGTTGAGCTTAGTGTATATAACGGAATTCCACATCTTATGATTCCGGTTGTGACAGACCCTAAGAAGGCAGCTGGCGCATTGCATTGGGCAGTAGCAGAAATGACAGAGCGTTACAATAAGTTCGCGGAGATCGGTGTACGAGACATTAATGGATACAATGCCCGCATTGATTCCATTCAGGTGCCGGAAGGACAGGAAAAACCTAAAAAGATGCCTCAGATTGTTATTATCGTAGACGAGTTAGCTGACCTTATGATGGTTGCGTCTAATGATGTTGAGGAGGCGATTTGTCGTTTGGCACAGCTGGCACGTGCATGTGGTATTCATCTTGTTATTGCGACACAGAGACCGTCGGTTAACGTTATTACCGGTCTTATCAAAGCCAATATGCCTAGTCGAATTGCCTTTGCGGTTACATCCGGTGTAGATTCAAGAACAATTCTGGATATGAACGGCGCAGAAAAGCTTCTTGGAAAAGGCGATATGTTATTCAATCCGCAGGGCGTTCCAAAGCCAATACGTGTGCAGGGCGCATTTGTATCGGACAAAGAGGTTGCAGATGTCGTTCGCTATATTACAGAGAAGAACGGCAATGCTACATATAATGCAGACGTACAGCAGAAGCTTGAGAATATGGAAGCGTCTGGAAATACAACCATTTCTATCTCAGACATGGATGCCGGTGGAGATGGAAAAGATTCTTACTTCATGGAAGCTGCCAAGATTATTATCGATAAGGACAAGGCTTCTATTGGGATGCTACAGAGATATTTGAAGGTAGGATTTAATCGTGCCGCACGTATCATGGATCAGTTGGAAGAAGCGGGAATTGTTGGACCAGAAGAAGGTACAAAGCCTCGTAAGGTGCTGATGAGTCCGGAAGAGTTTGAGATGTATATTGACGAGAACTATTAAAAGTGGTACAAACGTAAGGTGATTTATTATTTACATAATGGAGGATACGCATGAAAACCGATATTCAGATTGCACAGGAAGCACAAATGCTCCCAATCAAAGAAGTGGCAGCAACAATTGGAATTACGGAAGATGATTTGGAATTATATGGTAAGTACAAAGCTAAATTATCGGATGACTTAATGGATAGAACCAAAAACAATCCGGATGGAAAACTGATTCTTGTAACAGCAATCAACCCAACTCCGGCAGGAGAAGGTAAAACGACAACAAGCGTAGGTCTTGGACAGGCATTTGGCAAGCTTGGCAAGAAAGCCTTAATCGCACTTCGAGAGCCATCGCTTGGACCATGCTTTGGGGTCAAAGGCGGAGCTGCTGGCGGCGGCTATGCTCAGGTTGTACCAATGGAAGACTTAAATCTTCATTTTACAGGTGATTTTCATGCGATTACATCTGCAAATAATCTGCTTGCAGCTATTTTAGATAATCATATTCAGCAGGGCAATGAGCTTGGTATTGACCCAAGACAGATTGTATGGAAGAGATGTCTGGATATGAATGACCGCGTGCTTCGCAATATCGTTGTTGGTCTTGGAAACAAGATGGATGGCATGGTAAGAGAAGACCACTTTGTTATTACAGTAGCCTCAGAAATTATGGCAATTCTTTGTCTGGCAGATGATATGGCTGACCTTAAAGTGCGACTTGGCAAAATAATCGTTGCATATACCTTCGATGGTAAGCCGGTTACCGCTGCAGATTTGAATGCGGTTGGTTCTATGGCAGCACTTTTAAAGGATGCACTAAAGCCAAACTTAATCCAGACCTTAGAGCATACTCCAGCCATCGTTCATGGTGGACCATTTGCCAATATTGCACATGGCTGTAATAGTGTCCGTGCGACCAAGACAGCTTTGAAATTAGCTGATTACGTGATTACAGAGGCTGGTTTTGGTGCAGATTTGGGTGCTGAGAAGTTCTTCGATATCAAGTGTCGTAAGGCAGGACTTGCTCCGGATGCAGTGGTACTTGTAGCAACGATTCGTGCATTAAAATACAATGGTGGTGTTGCAAAGGCAGACCTTGGCACAGAGAACTTAGAAGCGCTTGAAAAGGGTATTGTAAACCTTGAAAAACATATTGAGAATTTGCAGAAATACGGCGTTCCTGTCGTTGTAACCTTAAACTCATTTGTAAGTGATACTAAGGCGGAAACAGACTTCGTAGAGAATTTCTGTCGTGAAAGAGGCTGTGAATTCGCTTTATCAGAAGTATGGGAAAAAGGTGGCGAAGGTGGAGTTGCCCTAGCCCAAAAGGTGCTTCAGACTTTAGAAACCAAGGAAAGCAACTTCAAGGTATTATACAAGGATGAACTTTCACTGAAGGAGAAGATTGAAACAGTAGCGAGAGAAATCTACGGTGCAGACGGTGTTACATATTCAGCAGCCGCTGAAAAGGAATTAAAACGTATTACAGACCTTGGAATGGGCACTCTTCCAGTATGTATGGCGAAGACCCAGTATTCCTTATCCGATGATGCTGCAAAGCTTGGCCGTCCAAGTGGTTTTACAATTAATGTACGTGAAGTATACGTATCTGCAGGTGCAGGCTTCGTGGTAGCAATTAATGGTTCAATTATGACCATGCCAGGGCTTCCAAAAACGCCTGCAGCATACGGAATTGATGTAAATGAAGATGGAGTAATCACAGGATTATTCTAATAGGAGTATATGTATGGCGCAGATTATTGATGGAAAGCTTATTTCCCAAAATATTAAAAATGAATTAAGATTGCAGGTGGAGGACTTGAAAAGTCAAGGGAAAGAATGTACACTTGTTGTAATTCAGGTGGGAAACGATCCGGCTTCCTCTGTATATGTGGCGAACAAGAAAAAGGCATGTGAATACATTGGAATTCATTCCCGTTCTTATGAGCTTTTGGAAGAAACAACAGAAGAAGAACTTTTAACACTCATTGATGAATTGAATGCTGATGCGACTGTACACGGAGTTTTATGCCAGTTACCATTGCCAAATCACATCAATGAAAAGAATATTTTGAATCGGATTTCACCAAAGAAGGATGTGGATGGATTTCATCCACAGAACGTAGGCGCACTTGTGATAGGAGAACAGGGCTTCGTATCATGTACGCCTGCGGGTGTGATTGAGCTTTTAAAACGCTCCAATATTGAAATTGAAGGAAAACATTGTGTTGTGATTGGAAGAAGCAATATCGTTGGAAAACCAATGGCTTTGCTTATGCTTCGTGAGAATGCGACTGTTACGGTATGTCATTCTAAGACCAAGAACCTTAAAGAGGTTTGTAAAGAAGCAGATATCCTGATTGTTGCAATTGGTAAGCCTATGTATATTACAAGCGAATACGTCAAAGAAGGCGCGGTTGTAATTGATGTGGGAATCCATAGAAACGCAGAGAATAAATTGTGTGGGGATGTGGATTTTGCATCCGTAGAGCCGGTTTGTTCTGCAATCACTCCAGTTCCTGGAGGTGTTGGACCAATGACAATCTGTATGTTAATGAAAAATTGCATAGAAGCAATGAAGTATTATTCTTAAAAAAGGTGGTTTTATGAACTGTATTAATTGTGGCGCTCGTATTAATGACGAGAGAAAAACATGTCCATATTGTGGCAAATCTTTACAAATTGTACCGGATTATAGTGTGTTTGATGACGATGATATCAGTATCCTGATGGAGGCAACAACGTCACCACAGACATCTGCACCAAAGGTAGAACCTGAAAAACCTGAACAACCAAAGGTGAAGAAACCAGTCGATAAAGAAACAGCGGAAAGAATCAAAGCCCGTAAGGAACGTGAGAAACAGCTTGAATTGGAACGCAAGAAAAAAATTCAGTTGGTTATTGTTCTTGTAGCGGTTGTTTTCATCTGTGTCATCTTATTTGTGGCGTTCTTTGTGGTTAGCGATATGGTTGAGAAGAACAATGCAACCTCTTTTGACTATCAGGTGAAACAGGCAGAGAGTGCGATAGATGCGGGCGATTTTGAATTGGCGGAAAGCTATTATCTGCGTGCATTGGAATTAGCGCCAAATGATACAGATGTCCGTTTTACATTGGCAGATTTGTATAAGAACAATGAGATGCCTGAGAAAATGATTGAGATGTATAATCAGATTATCGAAATTGATGGTCAGAATTATACGGCATATAAAGCATTGTTCCAGTATTACAATTCTATCAATGATGTAGACGCAATTCTGGCGCTTAGAAGCACTGTTACAAATGACAGAATCATGGCACTGTTCCAGAATTATGCAGTGGAAAGCCCTAAGATATATTTGGAAGGCGGAACCTATAATGGCGCAATTGATGTCATGATTTCCTCTAAATTGGAATACGAGATTTACTATACACTTGATGGCTCTGACCCAACAAAGAATGGCAACTTATATACGGGAACGCTCAAAATTGACCAAACAGGTATGGTGACATTGAAGGCTGCTGCCAAAAATGAAATCGGCGTATTCAGTAATGTGGTGCAGGAAACCTATTATTTGGAATTTGAAGCACCTGCAGCTCCGGTTGTATTACCAGACGGCGGAACCTTTGATACCGTAACCTATATTCAGATTATTGTTCCTTCTGGATGTACTGCGTATTATTCATGGGATGGAATTGATCCAACGATGGACTCACAGACCAAGTTTGAATATACCGCCCCATTTGTGATTCCTTCTGGTGAGAATGTTCTTCGTGTTATTATTTATGATAATAAGACAGGACTTGCCAGCGAAACCTATCGTAAGATTTTCACCTGTACAGTAGAAGGCATTGAAGTGCCTATTATTGTAATTCCGGAGGACACATTGAACGAGGGTGCTGATGCAAATTCCAACGATAATACGTAAATAAAGCAGTGTAAATGAGTGAGAGGTTCTGATTTGTTTCAGAACCTCTTTTAAGAATATAAAAGCGAGAAAAACCATGAAAATATCTATTTTATGTGTAGGAAAAGTCAAAGAAAAATTCTATCGTGATGCGATTGATGAATTTAACAAGAGATTAAGCCGTTACTGTAAGCTTGAGATTGTAAAAGTTGCCGATGAAAAGACACCAGACCAGGCTTCTGATATAGAAGTAAAGCAAATCAAAGACAAAGAGGGCGAACGCCTGCTAAAAAACATCAAGGATGATGCGTATGTTATCGCTTTATGCATTGATGGCAAACAATTGGATTCAGAAGAATTGTCATGCAAGATTGAGAGCTTGGGTGTTCAGGGAACGAGTCATATCTGTTTCATAATCGGTGGCTCTTTAGGTCTTGCAGATGAGGTGATATCACGCGCTAACTATAAGCTTAGCTTTTCGAAAATGACATTTCCACATCAGTTGATGCGCGTGATTCTGATGGAACAGATTTACCGCGCATACCGAATTATGAATAACGAACCATATCATAAATAAGCATTCTCATTCATATAGTTTAGTATGAATGAGCGATTAGAACAAACCACAACAAATATAATTGAATCACTGGATTTACCGCAGGATTTATTCCTAGGTCTGCCATGCCTGTCCTTTACCGGGAACCGGGAACTGTATATCTCGAATCATAAGGGGATTTTGCTATATGAGAAGGAGCAGATTATCATTTTAGCAAAGCATGTTCAAATTGACATAAAAGGGAAAGGTCTGATTATTGTTTCCTATTCCAAAGACGAATTGATTATTAAAGGCTATATTCATTCGATGGAGTTTTGCTAATATGGAGAAGTTGTTAAGATGGTTTGAGGGATATATACATATTCTGCTTAGCGGACATCAGATTAACCGTTTTCTAAATCTATGCTCACGCAATGGAATTCCAATCTGGCATATTTCACATGATGTAGGATGTTTCATTCGTGTGAATATAAGATTAAAGGATTTTTATTTGTTGAAGCCTTTTTTACGGAAGACGAAGACGCATCTAAAGATTTTAAAAAGACGCGGGTTTCCATTTTGGTGTCATAGGCATCCATATCTGAAGTGGTTTCCGGTATTTTTATTGTGTCTGTCCTGTCTGGCAATCTATGGCAGCACCTTTATCTGGCAGATTCGCATACAGGGGAATAATGTGGTTTCGGAACAGGACTTGCGTGATTTTCTGGAAGAACAGGAGATTGCAGTTGGGATAAAGCGTTCAGAAATCGACTGTACACAACTGGAATATACCATTCGTCAGAACTATGAGCAGCTTGGTTGGGTATC
>CAYPAM010000062.1:5139-9515 GCA_964408715.1 uncultured Lachnobacterium sp. | reverse complement strand
CCGGTTTATTCTCAAAAGCTCTCACCCATTCCAAAAGTTGTGGCAAATCTGCATGACCACTAATTCCCGGAAGGTTTACAATTTTCGCACGCACTTCAACCTCTTCGCCGAAGAGTTTCACTTTATCTACGCCACTAAGCAGGCTATTTCCCAGTGTACCCGGAACCTGATACCCAACGAACATAATTGTAGAATCTTCCCGCCACAAATTATGTTTTAAGTGATGTCGGATTCGACCTGCCTCACACATACCTGAAGCAGATATGATTACCTTTGATTTCGGGTCAAAATTAATCATTTTAGACTCATCACTGGTTACGGAAACCTTAAGTCCCGGAAAACGGATAGGATTAATTCCATTGTTTACCAGTTCTAACGCTTCTTCGTCAAAACACTCTGCCACATTCAAATGAAAAACATTGGTTGCCTCTACGGATAACGGACTATCTACATACACTTCAAAGTCCGGAAATTCAGGAAGTATCTCTTCTGTCTTAATTCTCCGAAGAAAATACAACATTTCCTGAGTTCTACCAACTGAAAACGCCGGAATTATTACATTTCCGCCTCTGGTAAAAGTATCTTTTAAAACCTTTGCAAGTTCAACAGCATAATCTGGTGGAAGTTCATGGGTACGATTGCCATATGTAGATTCCATAATCACATAATCTGCGTCATGAATGTATTCCGGATTACGAATTAATGGTCGATTGCCATTCCCAATATCCCCGGAGAAAACCAGTTTTTTCGTAATATTATCTTCTGTTATCCAAATTTCAATAGAAGAAGAACCAAGCAAATGACCTGCATCTACAAAGCGTACGGAAAGCCCCTCGCACACTTCTATTTTACTATGATAATCACAGGACACAAAATGTCCGAGCACTCCATTAGCATCATTGGTATCATACAATGGCAACACCTCCGGTCTGCCTGCACGTTTTGCTTTACGATTCTTCCACTCTGCTTCAAATTCCTGAATGTGCGCAGAATCCCGAAGCATAATGTTACAAAGTTCCATAGTAGCCTTGGTGGCAAAAACCTGACCACGGAATCCATTCTTATATAACAGAGGCAGTAATCCCGAATGGTCAATATGTGCGTGTGTTATAAATACATAGTCGATAATTGCAGGATTCACAGGTATTTCTTGATTTTCATACAAATCTGCTCCCTGCTCCATTCCACAATCCACAAGAAAATGTATATTATCAAAGGATACATAGTGACAACTTCCTGTTACCTCGCGCGCTGCGCCTAAAAACTCAAGAATCATAGAAGTACCTCCTATCGACTTTTTTCTTTATTGTAACATTTTCCCCTGTATTCTGTCCTTAATTTTCCGAAAATTTTAGAATTTTGAGCAAATTTTCTATTTATTCGATTCTTTGCATCTCCCTGCGAAGTCTCTGCATAATCTTCTTTTCCAAACGCGATATGTAGGATTGGGAAATCCCCAGTAAATCTGCCACTTCCTTCTGTGTCATTTCCCTCTCATTCTTATGATTATACCCAAAACGTAATTCGATAATCTCTCTTTCACGGTCAGACAGCTTCTCCATCGCCTTACGCAGTAATCCTATCTCTGCCTCCGTTTCTAAGTCACGATATATGATATCCTCATCCGTTCCAAGAATATCGGACAAAAGCAATTCATTTCCATCCCAGTCCACGTTAAGAGGCTCATCAAAAGATACCTCCAGCTTCAGCTTGTTGGTCTTTCTTAAATACATCAGTATCTCATTCTCAATACAACGGGATGCGTAGGTTGCAAGCTTGATATTCTTCTCTGGATTGAAGGTGTGAATCCCCTTGATTAGTCCTATCGTTCCAATCGATACCAGGTCTTCTACGCCTACGCCTGTGTTTTCGAACTTTCTGGCAAGATATACGACTAGTCTGAGATTGTGCGCAATCAAAGTTTGTCTTGCATCCTCACACTCATCTCCCTGAAGCTTGCTTAAGCATTCCTTTTCCTCCTCTGCACTAAGCGGTGCCGGGAGCACCTCTGAACCACCAATATAAAAAACCGATGTCTCATCTATATTCTTGCCTGTCAGCCATACCCAAACGGCTACAATTTTTTCCCATATACGCTTCCACATATTCTCTCACTCCTACCACACCTCTTCGTTTATTATCATCTCGTAGTTCTTCCTATCAAAAAGCTCATCCTCTGCAACACCAAGCGGAACCTTTGCTCGCTCCACCCACTCGGAATCCTTTCTAATCCGCATATTTTCAACATAATAAACATCAATCAGTCCATTGGTATTTCCTAAGGAATGGTACGGAATACACACCTTGCTTTCCTGCTCTAGTTGCAGCCGCTTTGCTAACCTTTTGGAAATAATATGTACGCCCCTGCCTGTATAGGGGTCTATCAGACAATTTCCTGAATCATAATATCCTTTTACTGTCCATACAACATTCGGTCTTACAATTTCCACAGGATAAATGCCTTTTCGCATTTGTAACCGCCGTATCACGTAATATACTACAACAATACTTATCACTGTTCCTGCAAACACCAACAACGGATACAACCAGCCATAGCCAATGAGATTCCACAATACTTCTACGACTCCATTGATGACAAGTGTGCAAAAATATCCCGACACTATGCCTCTCCACAAAAGCTCTTTCGACCATGTACGTTCTTTGGAGTATATCAGTCCTAGAATCATACAAGGAATCTCTACCAGATGCATCATGCCGAGGAAAAGATTATAATCGGGAATCCAATATAAGCCTGCAATCTCACAGATTGTTCCTATTGCAGCAATCAGCGCTATCCTCCAGCCTGTTTTTTTCATGGGAAGTCTCAAAAATTTCGTCGTCAGCAAAAGGACTCCGGCCTTCACAAAAAAATTCTGTATAAAATACAAATCCGCAAAAAATATGTATGTCTTTCCTAGCACGACACCGCCTCATCTTTCTTTTGATTTCTTGTAGCAACAAATGCTCCGAGGAAAGTATACATAGAACACACTGAATAATTTGACGAAAAATGCAAACAAAAAAGGTGTTCCATAAGGAACACCTTTTGAGAAATCTTATTAACGTTTTGAATTCTTCAAGAAATCCGGAATGTTGATTTCTACCGGCTTTACAGTGCTTTCCGGCTGACGTGGTTTCTGAATGCCAGAGGTATAATCCGGATTACTAAGAGTAGCCTGACTTGGCGTCGGAGCTGCTGTTGCAGGTCTAACTGTAGCACCTGCTGTAGCGGTATGTAATCCTGTTGTTGGAGCAACTGTACGTGTTGCATAGCTTGTACCTGCAGTTGGTCTGGCAGTCTGTGCATAGTTCATGAAATTTGATACACTTGCAGCTGTTCTGTTACCAGCTTCTAATCCAGTAGCGATAACTGTAATTGTAGCTTCATCCGTCATTGTCTCATCATACTTCGCACCGAAGATGATATTAGCATCTTCACCGGCAAGGTCCTGAACATAGCTTGCCGCATCGTTTGCATCCATAAGAGAAATATCACCGGAGATATTGATAATTACATGGCTTGCACCATTAATTGTTGTCTCAAGAAGTGGAGATGCAACTGCAAGCTTAACAGCTTCAATTGCTTTTTCATCACCTTTTGCACTACCGATACCGATATGCGCCATTCCCTTATCCTTCATGACGGTTGAAACGTCCGCAAAGTCAAGGTTGATAAGTGCAGGTAAATTAATCAGGTCTGTAATACCCTGAACTGCCTGCTGTAATACTTCGTCTGCCTTCTTAAGAGCGTCTGGCATTGTAGTACGTCTGTCAACGATTTCAAGAAGTTTGTCATTTGGAATCACGATTAATGTATCAACGTTATCTTTCAAACGGTCGATACCATCAACTGCGTTAATCATTCTCTGTTTTGCTTCAAATTTGAAAGGCTTGGTAACTACACCTACTGTTAAGATGCCCTGATCTTTAGAAATCTTAGCAACAACAGGAGCTGCACCTGTACCGGTTCCGCCTCCCATACCACAGGTAACGAATACCATGTCTGCGCCTTTGATTGCTGCAGCTAATTCTTCTGAGCTTTCTTCCGCAGCCTTTTCTCCGATTTCAGGTTTGGCACCAGCACCCAATCCCTTGGTAAGCTTCTCACCAATCTGAATCAATGTAGGCGCTTTACATAACTGTAATGCCTGTTTATCTGTATTAACACCGATAAATTCTACTCCACCAATATTTTCATCAATCATGCGGTTAACAGCGTTATTGCCAGCACCACCAACACCAATTACGATAATTTTTGCACTAGCATCTGCTTCTGTTGTTCTAATTTCAAGCACGGGGTCTTCCTCCTCTTTCTCTCCCAAGATTTATATCAAATATAATTTTCAAAATTCCCAATATGAGTATCTTTAGATACA
>CAYPAM010000062.1:0-5129 GCA_964408715.1 uncultured Lachnobacterium sp. | reverse complement strand
AAGACCACTTTCTATACTCATATACCATATAATATAATTTTTCTGCAAAATAATCAACAGAAATTTGTTATTTTTTTAAATTATTCTGCCCGCTCAAACACAATATTTGTTGAACTTTCCGTCCAATTCTCTAAATGTAGTGTTCCAGCCATCCCTTCCAGCTCTGGGAGAATCTTTTTCATTCGTTCTACTTTTTGTGTCAAAAGCTCAATGGAACCAAGGCTAACCTCTACCTGCTCATACACCAGTACCGGTTCATTTTTAACGCCATACCGGATACTGTCCGGTTCAAGCGAATCTCGCTTCAAAGTCTGTGTAATTGTCAGCAGTTGTTTGAGAATCTGCGAATCAATTGGAAGCTTCTCATATAGAACCACCTCTGTACACTGCAAACCTTCGATTTTCGGAACATCCTCAATGATTCTTGTCGACGTTTCTACAACAAAGCCATCTTTATCGAAGTATGCATTTTCTCCAATTGCAGGAATATAGAGATACCCCATCATACCTTTTTCATAGACGGTAATGCTCAAGGTCTGTGGGTCCTCCAGCTTAATCTCCATGGTATCAATAAATGGAAGCTGCTGCGTATCTGAAAATGTGTATTTCAAAAGCACATACAAGCTATTCCATGAACCTTCATCATTTAATACGGTTGACTTTATCAAAGCCTCATCATACAGCACATTGCCCTGAACCTTTACATTCCTGACTACAAACACCTTCACAACAATAAGTGCAGATATTGCCACGACAAGAATCAACGACAGGATTGTAAGAAGAATCACCTTCCAACGTGCTATTCTTTTACGTTTCTTTCCAGCCATAGTTACTCCAATTTATTTAATCGCTTCCAGCTTGATTCCCTTCGATACGCTAAGCACTAATCCCATCTCTGCCAGGAGGAATACAAAGGATGTTCCACCATAGCTGATAAACGGCAGGATAACACCTGTGTTTGGAATGGAATTGGTTACTACTGCAATATTAAGAATTACCTGAATCGCGATGTGCGACATAACACCAACTACAATCAATGAACCGAACAAATCCTGCGCATTATTTGCAATAATCATCATTCGCCAAATTAACAGCATGAATAATAAGATAACACAAATCGCACCAAACAAGCCAAGCTCTTCACAGATGATTGTAAAAATCATATCATTCTGTGACTCTGGTACGTTGCCCAGCTTCTGAAGACTCTCTCCTAAGCCTTTTCCAAAGAGTCCGCCTGAACCAATGGCATATAGCCCCTGCAACGTCTGATATCCTAAGGACCCTGCGGCTTCCGGGTCAAGCCACGCTTCAATTCGACCCATTCGGTATCCGGCAGTCACGATAAATACAATAACAAAGCACACGCCCGCAATACCTACCATGACAAAATGCGAATATTTTGGACTTGCTACGAATAACATACATACCGCAATCCCTGCCAGAATAATCGCTGTACTAAGATTTGTAATCGCAACAGCTATAATTACCGGCATAACTAAACACAATACCTTTATGAGATTCCACCCGGATTTTAGCTGCTTAGATACCTTTTCCAGCGTCATCGCCATAAAAAGGATTACTGCAATCTTGGCAATTTCAGAAGGCTGGAAGGAAATCGGTCCAAGGTCTAACCAGCGTGTGGAACCATGAGAATCCGTTCCGATAAAAAACACTGCGATACATAGTGCCATTGAACCAAGATATGCCAACGACGCAAACTTCTTCCACCAGCGATAATCTGCCCATGTAAGAAATGCCATAACCGCAACTCCAAGGATTACGTTACGCAACTGCTTCTTTAAATAATATGCCGCATCATAGCCATACAACGCCGAATTAGCACATATGTAGGAGCTTGAGCTATATAGCATAACTAATCCAAAGCATACTAGAAAAATAATCAAAAACAGTAAATTATAATCAAAATATGTAATTGCTTTTTCTTTGCGTTTTACTTCGCCTCGCTTCTTTCCTGCCACTGAAACTACTCCTTGAGCCCTCTTACAATTTCTTTAAAAATACGTCCGCGTTCTTCGTAATTTGCGAACATGCCCCAGCTTGCACATGCTGGAGAAAGCAATACTGCATCCCCCGAAACAGATTTGTCATAGCAATACCTGATTGCCTCCTCAAAGGTCTCAAAAATAACCGTATTCACAAATCCGTGCTTATGTGCACACGCTTCTATCTTGGACGCAGTCTGTCCAATCAAAACCAATTCTTTGACTTTTCCATCAAAGCTTTCAATCCATTCATCATATTCGGAGGCTTTATCATATCCGCCGCCAATCAGATAGGTAGGACGATTCATCGCCTTAATTGCCTTGATTGCCGCATCCGGATTGGTCCCCTTTGAATCATTATAGAAGCGAACACCGCGCTTCTCGGTTACATACTCAATTCTATGCTCTACTGCCTGAAAACGACGAAGCACAGCTCGAATGGCATCCATTGGAACGCCAACACTAACCGCCATAGCACAAGCCGCCATAACGTTCTCATAATTGTGTTCTCCAAGGATATTCAGCTCATCTACTTCAATCACGCGTTCTTCCACGCCATCATGCGCATAGTAGATTTCCTTATCCGCATAATAGAATCCATCGCTAAGCTTACGCTGACTGCTAAAGAAAATCACACGTGCAGGACAGGTTACTGCAAATTCACGCAACACTTCATCCTCATAGTTTAGTACACAGACCTCATTCTTTGTCTGATTCTTCGTGATATCTTCCTTCGCGCGAATATAATTCTCCATCGTATGATGACGATTCAGATGATCTGGTGTAATATTCAAAATCGCCGATACAACCGGCTTAAATTCCTGAATAGTCTCTAATTGGAAGCTGCTGATTTCTGCCACAGTGACTGTCTCATCTGTTGTATCTAACGCTTCCTGCGTATATGGAATTCCAATATTTCCAACGACCTTTACCTTAGAGAAATACTCACGCATAATCTCTCCTGTCAATGCCGTCGTTGTGGTCTTTCCATTGGTTCCTGTAATCGCAACCACACGCCCCTTGGAGAAGTAATATGCCAGTTCAATCTCACCCCAGATTGCAATTCCCATATCGCGCATCCTATTGACCATCGGAATATCCGTTGGTACACCCGGGCTTAGCACTACTATGTCAAATTGGCGCGCCTGTTCCTCTGTAATATCTCCTAGAAGCAGAGGAATCTGCTTTAGAAGTTCACTCTTTGCATAAAGCTTTTCTGTGTCTAATTCTTTATTGCCATCGAAAATTGTCGTCTCGATGTTCTGTCCTATTAAAAGTTCTGCAGCCGCAATCCCGCTGATACCGGTTCCAACTACTAAGACTTTTTTTCCATCTAATCTCATTGTCGTCCTCCAAAATAAGTATTTTCGAGTCATCTTACAGTATACGTTATTCCCCCTCATTTATCAAGGTAAGGCAGAATATTTTCAAAGATTTCCTTTGCAATTGGCGCAGCTATCGTACCCCCGTAATATACCCCCTGTGGATTATTGATGATTACCAGAACAAGCACTTCCGGGTCACTTGCCGGTGCAAATCCTAAGAATGAGGCAATATACTTATTATCCGAACGTGGCAACGTCTGTGAAGTTGCTGTCTTGCCCCCGATTTCATAGCCTTCTATATATGCTTTACTTCCACCGCCTACGGATACAACCTTCTCCAACAAATCTTGAAGCAGCTTTGAGGTCTCTTCTGAGCAAATCCCATCTAATGTCGCATACTCGAAATACTCCGTCTCTCCTGTTTCGCTATCAATTACAGCCTTTGCCAGATGCGGCGTCACACGCGTTCCTCCGTTAATCAAGGAAGAAACAGTAGTTGCCAACTGAATTGGTGTTATTTGAAAGGACTGCCCAAAGGATATGGTCGCAAGCTCTACCGGCCCGATATTCTCCAGCTTATGCATAATCGTGCTTGCCTCGCCGGGCAGGTCGATGTTTGTCTTATCCAACAGCCCGAATTTCTCAAAATAATGATAGAAATTCTCTGCGCCTAAGCGAAGTCCAACATCAATAAAGACCGGATTACAAGAGTTCTGCAACGCCTCCTCAAAGGTCTCTGCACCATGCCCTGTGGTCTTATGACATCGAATCTTTCTATCCTCTACGATATTATAGCCCGGACAGTAAAACTGGTCCGTGACGGATACCACGCCTTCCTCTAGCGCCGCTGCTGTTGTAATGATCTTGAACGCAGACCCCGGCTCGTAGGTGTCGTTTACCACTCCATTTCGCCACATCGCATTCAGATAAGTGTTTTCTTCCTCTGTCCCTGCATATTCTGCATATTGCTCGATCAATGTAAATGGGGCATTTAAATCAAACTCCGGATAATTGACCATCGCATACACTTCACCATTCTGCGGATTCATAACTAATACACTGACGCTGTCTGCTTCTTTTTGCAGATATGCCTTTTCTGCCATCTGCGTACAAAACGCCTGAATATTATAATCCAGCGTCACCTGCAAGGTATCACCAGAAATCGGCTCAATTCGAGATTCCACCAAATCCTCTACCTCTCGTCCGCGCGCATCTGTATAAGTAAGAATCGTTCCCATCTGCCCTTGCAGATATTCTTCGTATTTTGACTCCAGACCAATAATTCCCTGATTGTCAGACCCTGTAAATCCTAGCACCTTTGATGCCAGCTCTCCGTAGGGATAGACCCTTTTATAGTCTTCATCCACCTTCACGCCGTCCAGCTCATAGGATAGGATTCTTTTGCCTATCTCCTTGGATACATTACTTTTGATTTTCTCGATAGAGGAAACCTTTTCTACTCTCTTGGTAACATATTCTTCCGACAGTCCCAGCTCGTCACACAGCACACGGATGACCTCTTCTTCATCCGTAATCTGATTATGTATTACCGAAATCGTACATACTGCCTCGTTTGTTGCCAGCACGACACCATTTCTATCTATGATCTCACCACGCGCAGCTTTTATCTGTCGCTCTCTTTGCTGTAGCTGTGTTGCTTTTTCTGTGTAATAATCATGCTCAAAAAGCATAAGATATATTAGTCGTCCCACCAGAAGCACTCCACAAAGAATTGCAAATCCCCCAAAGAGACAGATTTTCTTACGATTGTAAGTTTTGTTTCTTTCCATAAAAAACCTCA
>CAYPAM010000061.1:0-9979 GCA_964408715.1 uncultured Lachnobacterium sp. | reverse complement strand
AACCGAAGTGTCGTAGGTTCAAGTCCTACTTGGGGAGTTGCCAGAAATGGCGAAAACACTTTTAAAGAAAAGTGAATAACAGGATTCCGAGGGAATGCACGCAGAGTTGCGTAGCAACTCTTTATGATTTCCGAAGAAGCAGGTTTTCGAGTTACGAAGTAACTCGTAATTGTTTCTGAAAGAAACAATTTAGGCTCCTTGGTCAAGCGGTTAAGACATCGCCCTTTCACGGCGGTAACACGGGTTCGATTCCCGTAGGAGTCATTAGTCTTTACATAGTAAAGACGTTTTTTCTATTATAAGGTGACATAGCCAAGCGGTAAGGCCCCGGTCTGCAACACCGTCATCGCCGGTTCAAATCCGGCTGTCACCTCTTTGAAGCACATCTAACAAGATGTGCTTTTTTGTTACTTATTTGCCTGGCGGCACACTTTTTATAAAAAGAATGGAAAAATGTTTATGGAGAATATTTATATAGATAAAATGTCTCACAAGGATTTGGAACTCCGCAGTATTAAAAACTATTAAAGATACTAAAAACAGCAGATTTACGGTATGTGTTAAGAATTGACCGTCTGGGATGAGATTATGATGAAATAAAATGAAATAAGTATTATTATATAGATGAATTGTATATGGGAATAAAAAATAGCGAGATAGTTCCAATTAGTCAAAATTTTGTTGACATATATTATTGAAAGCGCTTTTAAGAATGGCGAAAGGAGGATATATGAAAAAAGAGAATGAAAATAAAATCTTGTCCGATGATGAGATAGTTGATTTATATTGGGCAAGAAAAGAGCGAGCAATAAAGGAAACCGAGAGAAAGTATAGTCATTTTCTATTTAAAATTGCGTACAACATTTTGAATGACAAAAGTGATTGTGAGGAATGTCAGAATGATACATATGTTGGTATATGGAATGCTATTCCACCTACACGTCCAGCGGTGTTTCAAGCATTTATTGCTCGAATAATGAGAAACATTGCAATAAACAGGTATAAAGAGAAAATGAGAAAAAAGACTATACCGTCTGAATTTACTACTTCATTTGAAGAACTCTATGATTCCTTGCGTTCTACGGAATCTGTTGAAGAAATAGTAGAGGCAGAAGAGGTAGGGAAGATTATTAGTGAATATGTGCGAGGACTATCTAAGCAACAGCAATATATTTTCGTTGGAAGATTTTATATGGCAGACACAATAGAAAATATTGCGAAAGAACTTGGAATAACGACATCAAGCGTATATAAAGCCATTGACAGAATAAAGAAAGGACTTAAAAGCTACCTTCAAGGAAAGGGGGTCTATTTATGAGTAAAGAGTCGTTAATGGATGCTATTAGTCATTTGGATTTAGATTTAATAGAAAAATATTTTAAAGAAAAGCAAGTTAATGGAAAAATTAAAAAAACTTACTGGAACTGGAAGAAATATTCAGCAGTAGCAGCTCTTTTCTGCGTACTTGTATCATCTGTAATTGTTATGCTTTCAATTATAAAAAAACCAACACAGACAAATGAGTTTTCTTTACCGATAGGGGAGGAATATATAGCATGGTTATCTGATGATACAAATCTGTATGATAAGGACGCTTCAAAAGTGGAATGGAACAGCTTAAATGTATCAGAAAACCTGTATTCAACCTTACAGGATATTGAGGATGATGAATATGTAGCCGTAATTGTTCGAAACGATGATGATGCTTTACTAAGTCAGTTTGAATTTGAAGGTATGAAGTATGAGGATTATCAGCGGAAATATGAGGAGTTAATGGTTCTTATGGACAAATTAGAAGCTATCGCAAAAGAAGGAGAGTATTTAAAATATGGAGATCTACTTTATATAGATGGCGCTCCTGACGGAACAAAATGGACCGAAGAGTATTATAATGAGCGACTTGCGTTTTATGGAAGCGAACTGATGGATAAGTACATTAAGGATGGAGAATTTTTTGATACAGATGTTGCACAGGATATTGCTATAACTGAAACAGATATTTCGTCACAGCTTTGCGTAATGGGAAAAGCTGTAGAAGCATATGGAACTTATAATGTAGAAAAGATATATGAAGTCTTTGAGGCATCAGGCTATTGTGTCACAAGCAAAAATGATAATTTGTACTTGTTCATAACAAAAGAAGAGTTTTCAAAGATGAATATTGAGAATGTAGGTGGTTATGATTTCTATTCTGCTTCGTTAAGTGGATATAAAGGTACAATTAATTCGGAGGCTTCATCTGATGTTGCTCCAAGTATTACAGATGATGTAACAGGTTTTGAAATCTCAAAAATTCATTTTGATGCTATCGATGATGAGAATTTTGTAGTCAGCAATGATCAGGAAGTTATAGATGCACTAAATCATACCATTAGCAAATGGAAAAACAGTTATGATTCGTTGGAATTTACATTTTATTTTTATTCCGAAGAAGCTTTTGATGAGGAATGGTTTGAGGAGATGAATTATGTTGAGATATGGCAGTTTAACTATCCGATGAGAATAGTTGTTGAGGTTGCATATGAGAATATCAATGTAGAAGCTCTTAAAGAATTATCACAAAGGAATGAGATTAGTTCAATTCACATATCAAACCCAAGTGGTTTTGAGAGTGATGGCGAGCCGGCTGTTCCGTAGATGAGTTAGAAAACGAAAGGAATATATTCGGTATTTTTCAATTCCAACAGAGGGAGGCTTTCATTTATGAGAATTATTATAGTTCGTCATGGAGATCCAAATTATGAAATCGATTCTCTTACAGAGACAGGATGGAAAGAAGCAGAGCTTGTTGCGGATAGAATTGCAAAGCTAGATGTAAAGCAGTTCTATGTGTCGCCGTTAGGAAGAGCACAGGATACGGCTTCCTGCACCTTAAAGAAAATGAATCGTACAGCGATTACTTACGATTGGCTGAGGGAGTTTCCACCGACGATTTTACGTCCGGACAGAGAAGAAAGAAGTATTTGCTGGGACTGGCTCCCACAGGATTGGAGTAGCGAGGAGCGTTTTTATGATGTGACTCGCTGGGCAGATACTGAGGTTATGCAGGAAGGTAACGTAAAAGAAGAGTACGAAAAGGTATGTAACGGACTAGACGGCATTTTAAAAGAGTATGGATATGTGAGAGAAAATAACTATTATCGCGTAGAGAAGGCGAATAACGATACCATAGTATTCTTTTGCCATTTTGGGGCAGAATGTGTATTGCTCAGTAGATTGCTTAATGTGTCACCAATGCTTTTGTGGCATGGATTTTGTGCTGCGCCTACATCGGTAACAACGGTATATACAGAAGAACGCAGAAAGGGTATTGCGTCCTGGCGTGTGAGCGGATTTGGAGATGTGTCGCATCTATATGCGGCAGGCGAGAAACCATCTTTTTCTGCCAGATTCTGCGAATGTTATGATAACATGGATGAGAGACATGATTAGACAAAGCTAGTTGTGTTGACATTTAAAAGTATTGGATGTTAAAATAAAATTAAAAAAGGTTTAAGTTTTAGAACTAATGTATGGCATATGAAACTTGTAGAAAAAGGAGGGCAAAAGGTAAAGATTAAACGTTCTTTAGTAAAAAAAATAGGTGTTTTATTATGTCTTTGTATTGTATGTTGTTCTTTCAGATTTGAAAGTGTGACGTATGCGAAAGAGAGGACTATTTTTGCGGAGGAAGAGCATCGCAACAAGATAAACGACACGCTTATTTATTTAGGGTACGATGAGGTGGATGAGGTATACACTACAGAATATGCGTCTAATGTGGATGCGAGCAGAATTGTTTTCCTATATAAAGAAGGAGAAATGATTGGCGAGTATATTGCTACTGTTGTTGGAGAAGAAACATATGAATGTTTTATTGTAGATGACAGCGAGGTGCTATATAATATAGTTACTTCAAATGGTGAAGTGCAAATTATAGATGATCAATATGGAATGAGAATTGAAAATGAAGATGTATCATATACTATTTATAAAGAAAAGCGAGATATGCGATTTGAGGAAATTGAAGATTTATCGCAGTATACGTTGATAAATACCGCTAGTATTTCTATTCGGGAGAGTGATAGTGAGTGCGAATCATTAATTCTTACGCCAGAGAATAAGACATATTCGCCTGTTAGTTCTGCAGTGGCTTTTTATTTATTAACTACCGCAAAAAGTGGCGAGGTTTTAGAAGTGGATAATGTAGCGAATGCGAATAATCCTAGTACAGGAGGGGGATTGTGTTGGAGTGCATGTGGAATTCCGAAGTATGAAAAAGCAATGTTTAGCACGCAAGGATTGCAGTACAACTATCTGGAAGGAAAATTGCACTATTATGCAGTTATGGGGTCATTGAAAAACGATTCTCCAATTATGTGGGCAGTGAGGCGTTCTTATGTTGATACGGATGGTGTGATTCAATATTCGGGTCATGGAGTTGTTCAATGTGGTATGTTTAATATTAGCGATACTTATGGCTATGTTTATATGGATCCCAATGTGTCCAGTGGATATGTAGTCAATTATTTGGACTATTCATTGTTAACAGATACTTCTAATGATACTTTTTATTATTATGCTGGAGGAAATTTTTATACAGAGGTTATGCGTTGTTACTATTATTTTCGTTGACGCATAGGAGATCAAAGGAGATTATATGAAAAAAAGTCTGGTATTGGTACTGCTCTTTGTTATGCTAGTGAGTGATGTGTCCGGATGTGGATTTGTTTTTTTGGAAGGAAGCAACAAACAGCCAAGTGAGGCAGAAACCGAACCTGAAACTTCAAAAGACGAAGGCGGTTTATTGTTGGGGCTTATTACAGAAGTGGAAGAAGAATCTTATAAAGTGAAACTTATGGGGCATTATACTAATAATATAGAAATGTACATTATGGTGGGCCGCAAGTTTGGAGAATTTGTGATCGGTGATGATGTTATGATAACAATTGAAGGAAAGCTTTATTTAGAAGATGGTAATGGTAATAAGGTTGAATATGACAATACAAGTCAATGGGTAGGGTACCTAGAAGATAAAACAGAAGTCCTTTTGCAAGGCGAAGTGCTTCAAATAGTTGATTGTAAAAATGATGGCATCTTCACTGGAACAGTCGTAGCAATAGAAGATTTGTACAATGCGGATATGGAACCCATAGGTGCGCAATTCTGTATTAAACCACTTGAAGGAGAAGGGGAAGCTGGCAGTTTTAGTTTTGCAAATTTAAACTTGGGGTATGGGTTCGATTTAAATGCCAATGTAGAAGTAACATACGATCCAGAAACCTTGGAAATTATTAGTATTACAGAAAAGTAGGATAAATGTTATTATAACTCTTTTTGATAGACACAATAAAGGTAGAACACTATGTAGTAGGAGGGCAATAAAGCCTTCCTCTTACAGGGTGTTCGTTTTATTTTGGAACCTTTTTTGGGGGAGCAGTACTATATATGTTGTAAAGTAAACGCACCATAGCGCGTACCTATATTTTTTAAAGGGCGATGTTCTCACCCCAAGTTTCTTAGGCTTTTGAATTCGTTCTGGTAAGTTTGGTGACAAAGGTAGCAAATCTTCCAGAAATAATCAACCGGGGCTATACAATTGTGGCATATCAGTATGGAGCGCAAGATGAGAATGTAAATCGCGATTGGATGTCGTTAACTTGTAGCTGTTAGTTTGGCAAGATTTCATTGAAAACAGTCCTTTGGGTGTTATAATTGAATATAATCTTCTATATAAAAAAGAGATTGTATCTTTCAATTCCAATAGAGGGAGGATTTTGCTTATGAGAATTATTATAGTTCGTCATGGAGATCCAAATTATGAAATTGATTCTCTTACAGAGACAGGATGGAAAGAAGCAGAGCTTGTTGCGGATAGAATTGCAAAGCTAGATGTAAAGCAGTTCTATGTGTCGCCGTTAGGAAGAGCACAGGATACGGCTTCCTGCACCTTAAAGAAAATGAATCGTACAGCGATTACTTACGATTGGCTGAGGGAGTTTCCACCGACGATTTTACGTCCGGACAGAGAAGAAAGAAGTATTTGCTGGGACTGGCTCCCACAGGATTGGAGTAGCGAGGAGCGTTTTTATGATGTGACTCGCTGGGCAGATACTGAGGTTATGCAGGAAGGTAACGTAAAAGAAGAGTACGAAAAGGTATGTAACGGACTAGACGGCATTTTAAAAGAGTATGGATATGTGAGAGAAAATAACTATTATCGCGTAGAGAAGGCGAATAACGATACCATAGTATTCTTTTGCCATTTTGGGGCAGAATGTGTATTGCTCAGTAGATTGCTTAATGTGTCACCAATGCTTTTGTGGCATGGATTTTGTGCTGCGCCTACATCGGTAACAACGGTATATACAGAAGAACGCAGAAAGGGTATTGCGTCCTGGCGTGTGAGCGGATTTGGAGATGTGTCGCATCTATATGCGGCAGGCGAGAAACCATCTTTTTCTGCCAGATTCTGCGAATGTTATGATAACATGGATGAGAGACATGATTAGACAAAGCTAGTGCAATCTTTTGTTTACGAATGAGATTTTATGAAGTAAAATAGAGATAGAATATTTGATTAAAGGTTTGGGAGCGACGAATGAGCACACGTGATAATATCGAAAAAGTCTTAAGAAGCTTACATGTTTTGCTATCAAAGAGCGAGCCTTACGCGAAGGAGCCAAGTAAGGTTGTAGTAGATAAGCAGCAGATGCTGGATTTGCTGAGTCAATTGAATAAGAGCGTTTATGATATTATGGATGAGTATGAGCTTACTAAACAGAGTCGTGACCGTGCGGAACGCGAATTCCGAAAAAGAGGCGATGAGATTGTTTGGGATGCAAGCCGTAAAGCCGAGGACATCTATGCAGCTTCTGTGATGTATACAGACGAAGCCTTGATTCGTGTGCAGGAGATTATGAAACAGTCTCAGGAGTCAGTAGAAGAAATATACCAGAACATGGAGAAGAATCTCAAGGAGCAGGAGGAGCTTGTTAAGCGCAATCAGTTGGAGCTTAAGTCGCAGCTTCAGGATTTGGTAGATACGGAGAAGTATCTGAAATTGATTGAGGACAGAAATCGTGAGATTCAAAAAGAAAAGGAAAAAGGCAAGAGCGTAGAGGAAAGAGAACCTTCTATCTATGCAAACCGCCAGACAGAAATCAAGATTAATCAGGAATATTTTGATAAAATGGGAATAGCTCTTGAGGAAGATGAAAAAGAATCAGAGGATGCGCAGAAGGAAGCCGAAATCATGGTAGACTTAGATGCAGATTATTTCCAGTGGAAGCAGCAGCAGGAAGCTGACGCGAAGACTGATAGTACAACAAAAGAAAAAGTAGAGCGTTTTCAGAGTGTTTTGAAAAGCTTCACGCTGTCAAAGAAATAAAGAAAACTCTCATAAATCGCAGTATTTGAAATAATACTGCGATTTTTAATATATAATTAAGATATTTTTCTTCAAAAATTTGGTAAAATGGGTGTAGAAGTGTTATGGAAAGAAAGGCGGGAATGATATGAGAATTTTGGTATGTGATGATGATAGAGAAATTGTGGACGCGATAGAGATTTATCTGGAGCAGGAAGGCTTTGAAGTGGAGAAAGCATATGATGGCGCAGAAGCTATTTCTATTTTGAAAAGTCAGGAAATCGATCTTATGATTATTGATGTTATGATGCCAAAGCTGGATGGAATCCGTGCAACTCTGCAGATAAGAAAGGAAAGCAGTATTCCGATTATTATTTTATCTGCGAAGACGGAAGATGCAGACAAGATTCTTGGTTTAAATGTTGGGGCGGATGATTATATGACCAAGCCGTTTAATCCGTTGGAGTTAGTGGCTCGTGTGAAATCGCAGTTACGCAGATATACCCAACTGTCAAATCAATCAAGTGAGGATGAGAATGTATTTGAAGCGGGTGGGCTTGTTATCCAGGACGACTTAAAAAAGGTTGTTGTGGATGGGGAAGAAGTGAAGCTGACTCCGATTGAATATAATATTTTGCTCCTTTTGGTGAAGAATAAAGGGAAAGTATATTCCATCAATCAGATATATGAAAACATCTGGAATGAAGAAGCGATTGGTGCGGACAATACGGTTGCAGTACATATTCGTCACATTCGTGAAAAAATCGAAATCAATCCAAAGGAACCACGGTATCTGAAGGTTGTTTGGGGTGTTGGATATAAAATAGAGGCATAGAACGGGTAATCATATGAATAAAAATATTGTAGAAAACAGGGGTTCTCATATTGTATTTCATGAAGCGTTCATGATTGCGATGGTGGTAAGTATTTATGCTTATGACTATATTATTTCGAAGAATCAGGACCGCAATGAGATATGGTACCTAGTGATTGCAATTGTTTGTTTGTTAGGAGCAATTGTGACTTTTATTGCTTTTGCAAAATCCGAAAAGCTGATAGCGAAGAGTCAGAAAGAATTGAGAGTTCTCGATAAAATGCATGTGGAAGTGGTTATCCTAATAAGTGGGATATTATTAGGATGGCTTATTGCACAAGTGAAGCATATAAGCGTAGAAGAATTTTCCTTAGTAGGACTTGCAATTACCGTAGGAACAATGATTTTTCTGATTGATTCCATCATGCTTTTGACCTTCAGCAGCCTGTATCGTAAGGCAATCCGAAAACACTTGAAAGCCGATAGTATTCTGTACTTTTCATGGCAGGTGTTTACGAATTATGAAAAAGGGGAAGGCTTAAGGGAGTTAACGAGAAAGTCGAAGGAGCAGGCTAGAATCAAAGAGGCGCTCCAGATGATTGCAGACGGACAGTTGGAAGTGAGTTTGGACATTAAACTGTTCCATGGGCAGGAGCAGGAGATGGCGCTGGCGATTAACCAGATTCAGGAGGGACTGGTTGAGGCGGTTGAGTCACGTACCAGAGATGAACGCATGAAGGCGGATTTAATCACAAATGTATCACATGATATCAAGACACCGCTTACTTCCATAGTCAATTATGTAGAGCTACTTCAAAGAGAAGAATTAGACAACGAGAATGCCAAGCGTTATATTCACATCATTGATGAAAAAGCGCAGAGACTAAAACATTTGACGGAGGATTTGGTCGAGGTATCTAAGATTAGCTCTGGAAATATTCAGTTGGATATGCAAAAAATCGATTTTCTGGAATTATTGTATCAGACTGGCGGAGAGTTCAACGAAAGATTCGAAGCGAGAAATCTTACGATTGTAACCAAGATGCCTGCAACACCGGTTATGATTGAGGCAGACGGAAGACAGTTGTACCGAGCAATCGAAAATCTCTATACGAATGCAGCAAAGTACGCGCAGGAGAATACGACGGTGTATGTGGAATTGGTGCAAGAAAAGAAATCAGTTATTTTTACTATCAAAAACATTTCCGAGAAGCTAATCCAGATAACAAACGCAAGATACCAGGATTTAACGGACCGCTTTGTAAGAGGCGATTTGTCCAGAACGACTGAGGGCAGTGGGCTTGGTCTGTCGATTGCGAAGAATCTGACGACTTTGATGGGCGGAAAGTTCACAGTAAAAGTGGAAAACAACCAGTTTATTGCGCAGATTATCTTTCCTGTAATGAATAGTAGATAGAACTAAATAGAATAGGGAATATGCTTGATAAAAGAGGAGTGAGCGGATATAATTTTACACAGAAAGGTAGCAGGAGGAAAAGCTCATGAAATTATATAAGCAGGGTGCTTATTTAGTACGTGGAAATGAAGTGATACTGGAATCCAATGAAGCAGTTGCGGCAGTTGCTGCAAAGGTTGGCAAAGAAGTATCAAAGCAAGAAGCAAAAGAAAATACCATTAGCTATGGCATTTTGAAAGAACATAACACATCTGACAGCATGAAGAAGCTGCAGATTCGTTTTGATAAACTGACATCACATGATATTACCTTTGTTGGTATTATCCAGACAGCAAGAGCATCAGGACTCGAAAAATTCCCAATGCCTTATGTACTTACCAACTGTCACAACAGTCTTTGC
>CAYPAM010000060.1:0-10074 GCA_964408715.1 uncultured Lachnobacterium sp. | reverse complement strand
AAGCTCTTTCTAGGAATATGTGCGTTTTTCTATCAAACACGGCAGGGGGAGGTGGGGGCAAGCTACATCTATATCTAAACGCAAAAAAGCTGTTGCGCCACGGATTTCGGTGTCGGAATCCATTTTGCAACAGCCCCATATGTATTCTGCCTTTAGCATGCGGCTTTTCTGGCCGCAACCTTCTTAAACACATAATTCATCAGTACGGCTACACCAAGTCCTACACAGAAACCACCGATGATATCAGTTGGGAAGTGTACGAAATGATACAGTCTTGAGAATGCAATCAACGTTGCAAGTATCAGTGCCGGAATACCAATCTTCTTGTTGTTGAAGAACATCGCAAATGCTGCGGTAAAGCCATTCATTGTGTGACCGGATGGGAAGGAATATTCGCCCGGCTGCGGAATGATAAGCAGACTAAGTGCTTCCGGCTCCACCACGAACGGACGTGGTCTTGCAATAACATTCTTTAAGATTAAGTTTCCAATGATAAAGGTTACCAGCATGGACAACAGCACCTGCCAGCCCATCTTACGATGTTTCTTGAAAAACAGAAACAGCACGCCTGCTGCAATCCAGAAGATTCCGTCATCTCCTAATGTCGTAATGAATATCATAATCTGGTCTAAAATTGGATTATGTATTTCCTGTAAAGCATATAAAAAGTCAATTTCCCAGCTCATAAGGTTCTCCTCTCATTCTGTAATTCTATTCCGTAAAATACTTATCATATATCTCAAAAAAGCTGCTCGTGGTAATGCTACCCGAGGTATCAAGCACAATCTCTTCCCAAACTGTCTCATTCAGGTCAAACTCCGCCGCCTCAACAAAGCCTTGGAACACGTCTTCGAACTGCTCCTTACGTCTTTTTGCAATGATACTTATTTTATTTTCTTCGGTCATAGCCTCTTCGTACTTATTCAAGCATTTGATAAAGTAATAGCCCTCTGCCGTAGCTATCAAATCCGATTGCTCATTGTTATCCAGATTATATGCAATCTTCTCCACTTCCATTGGGAATTCGTCGCGTCTGATATAAGTCTCGATGCTGCTTGCCTCGTTGTAATTACTTGCCACAGTAGCAAAATCATCTCCGGCATCCAGCTTCGTCTTGACTACCTGCGCATCATCCTGATTTGTCACATAAATCTGCTGAATACACATGACGCGCGCTTCATCATCGCTTACCTCTTCATTTACGCCCTGTGTCAGAGTGTCGAAAAGCTTCTGGGCGGTAGCGTATTTCTCATAATAGCTTTCCATCTTGCTTTTATCAATTCCCATGTACGCAATCTCATCCTTGGTCAGGGAATTGTAGTACTCAAAAGCCGCACTCTTTGCCTTTTGAAGCTCTGCTTCCGTCAGCTCTACGCCCTGCTCCTTGGCCAGAAGATTCATACACATGATATTGGCAAGCTCCGTTAGTGTAACATCCTTCACGTAAGCTTCCAGCGATTCCCCCGAAACCACGGCTCCAAAGTCATGCTCCCACAGATTCACTCCGTATTCATGTCCATATATATTCTGATAATTGCATAAATATAGCTTTGCTTCTTCTTTTGTCACATCCGTACCATTTATGGAAAAAAGATAGTCTTTTCTCACTTGATTCACATCAAGCACAATCTGGGTATCCCCAATGGTACAGCCTGTTAACGGCGTCGACAGTACACATACTGCTGCCATTAATACTGCGATTTTCTTCTTCATCTGTAAAATCCTTTATCTTATCCTTCTACTATCAGATATTTCCCACTTGGAAGGGCAAACACTTCGCTTGCTTCTAACAGGTCATCGTCTGACATGCCAGCAATATCTGTTCCTGCTTCGTCAAAATAATCTCTGACCTCACGCAGGTTTTTACATACAACTGCCATACAATCATCTAGGAACTCATCTGCTTCCTCTA
The DNA here is from genome assembly GCA_964408715.1 of uncultured Lachnobacterium sp. Lineage (GTDB taxonomy): Bacteria > Bacillota > Clostridia > Lachnospirales > Lachnospiraceae > Roseburia. Next base: position 8,162 of record CAYPAM010000060.1, on the reverse strand, counting down.
ATGACTCTGCTACCCTCTCTGAGAAAAGCTGCTCCTGATTTTCAAGAAATACTTCCAATACTTCATTGTCATACATATACATAAACAATCCTCCTGATTGATGTAATATCCTTAGTTAGAGAAATTCTACCATAAATAAATATCAATGCCAATCTTTTTTAGTTCCTGGTAAATACGTGCGATTGGAAGTCCTACAACGTTATTGTAATCTCCAGTGATTTTTTCAATATAAATCGCACAGTTTCCCTGAATTCCATACGCGCCTGCTTTATCCAAGGGCTCGCCTGTGGCAACATAACGCTCAATCTCGGTCTCTGTCATTGGATGCATGGTAACGTCTGTCTTTTCGTAAAAAACAAGCTCGCCTGCGCGTCCGGACTTATCAATCAACACAAGTGTTACTCCTGTAAAAACGCTATGCGTATTGCCAGCCAGCATAGAAAGCATACGCTTCGCATCTGCTTCATCCTTTGGCTTGCCTAAAATCCTGCCATCGTATGCCACAACCGTATCTGCGCCAATGACAAGGATGTCCGATGGTGTCGTGATATCCTTATTCTCCTCGCCAAAGGTTACAACCATAGACGCTACCTCTTGGGCCTTCTGCCGCGACAGCTCCATAACAACCTCGTTAGGAATGCTTTTTGTAATAATTTCCTCCCCCTTTGCAGGGCAGATTTCAAACTCTAATCCGATCTGCTCCAACAGCTCTTTCCTGCGTGGAGAAGCAGACGCTAATATAATCTGACTCATAATTGTTCTCCTGTATCATTTTCTATCTGTATGCTTACGCACCTTGCAGTTGCTTGTCGCATTACACCTTAGTATTCAGCGGAATGCTCACTCCCAAGGTAAAGGAATATATCAAATTCTCTGTATCGGTAATTGTGCGCTCCTTCGTTGAAAATATACGACAAAGTGCTTTGGAATACAGCTCAAGCTGCGTCTGATAGCGCGCAATCAGCTCTTTTGCCTCCTTCACACGGTCTGTCTTGTAATCCAGCAGCACGATTCTATCATCCTCCAGCCAGAATACGTCGATAATTCCCTGTAGCAGTACCCCTTCGTAATCCATCACGAATGGCTTCTCCGTGTACAAATCGCCCCTTGCGTCCGCCTCTGCCATACGATGCGCCACTGGAGACACCAGAAAATCCATGATATCATTGCGGTATATCATGCGCTCCATTTCCTCAGTGAGCATGTTTCGCTCCTGCATGCGGGCAATCTCTGCCTCAACAAATTCTCTGACCGCACCGCGGGATGTAGTGTCTACCTCTAGCAGCTTTTTAAAGTTGATGCCTGCCATTACCTGATGGACAGCAGTTCCTCTTAGCGCCCCTAGGTTGTCCCCTGCATGAGCGGTAATTGGTACGTTATTGGTGTGTTCTACATCGGCATCCGTACCGCTATCCGGCTTCCTTCTGACCGCAAACTCTGGCACGTACACGTTCTTCTCTTCAAGCAGGAATTCCGGAACCTCTACTGCACCCTCTAGGCGGTCATAGTTTTCCACCATAGAAGCGTGCTTTAACTCCGATACGGAATATTTGCTCTTTCGTCCCGCCTCCTGCTTGTATGGATATTCGTATGCAAATGCTTTTTGATACTTTTCAACCAGCCTTATATCTGCATTATGAATGTTCTCAAACAGCTCTGCCTTTTCTAATTCCTTTTGCGCTAGTCTCTTCGCATCCGATAGAATCAAGTCTTTTGCATTTTTAAAGGTAAGTGCATACTTGTCCGGGTAAGATAACACCGCAGGCACAACCCAGTCAATATACCCTTTTGCTTTTACACGCTGGCTAAAATCAAGCGGCTGCTCTGGAATCACATTACCCTTGTACTTTGCGAAAACATCCTCTTGGCTTTTTACAATACCAGTCAGAATCAGCTTCTCCTTCGCTCGGGTTAATGCTACATACAGCACGCGCAGCTCTTCGCCAAGATTATCTCGGCGTACACGGTCTGCAATCTCACTGCGCACCAGACATTTCCGTTTTATGCGAGGGTTTGTCTGTATCTCATCGAGTCCAAGTCCCATATCCGGATGAATCGACATCTTATCCTTCGAATCCCGCTCGTTGAATTTCTTGGCAAGCCCCGCCACGAATACAACCGGGAATTCCAACCCCTTACTCTTATGAATGGTCATAAGACGTACAACATTCTCATTTTCTCCTGTTACATCTGCCTCTCCGAAGTCTACCTCGTACTTCTGCAACTGGTCGATGTAGCGCACAAAGTGAAACAGTCCCTTGTAGCTCGTCTTCTCGTAGCAAACCGCTTTTTCCACCAGCATTTCCAGATTTGCCTTGCGCTGACCGCCTGCCGGAAGAGCCTTGACATAATCTCCATACCCGGATTCCTCAAGCACCTGCTCGATAAGCAGATGAATCGGCGTATCGGACACCCTCTTGCGAAGCTTCTGATACAGCCGGTTAAAGCGATACAGCTTTCCTTCCGTTGCTTTTTGCATCTGCGTAAGCGCCGCCTCTGCAAAGCTGTGTGTTTCGTCCGTCAATGAGATTTCTGCCAATTCTTCATTGTCCAATCCTACAATGGCTGATTTTAAAACTGCTGCCATTGGAATATCCTGATAAGGATTGTCCAGAATCTTCAAGAATGCAAGAATTATCTGCACCTCTACTGCGGAGAAATATCCTGTCGACGTCGCAACATGAGCCGCAATCCCGCAGTCCTCTAAGACAGCCACAAAATCATTGCCCCATCCCTGTATGCTTCGAAGCAGAATCACAATATCGCTATTGCGAAGCGGACGAAGCTCTCCTGTCTCCTTATCCTTTATCTGAAGGTTACGCTTCAGCTCCATAATACGTTCCGCAATCATACGCGCTTCAAGCTGACGGTTGCTTAGGCTGTCAATATCCGCATCCCCGCTTTCGCTCTCTGCTTCCTTCTCATATAACAGAACCTCCGCATTCATGGCATCACTCTTAGGATACTCTGCGCCACAATACAATGCCGCCTCCGCATCATAGGTCACATTGCCCAAATCCGCATCCATGATTTTGTAAAATATGTCATTGGTAAAATCCAACACCTCGGCACGACTTCGGAAGTTCTTGTGCAAGTCAATGCGTTGCTTTTTACTCTCTTCTAGGTCATAGGTTATATATTTTTCCATAAAAAGCTCAGGTCTTGCCAATCGGAAGCGGTAAATGCTCTGCTTTACATCACCTACCATAAACATGTTGTATTCCCCTTCCGATTCTCGGGAAATCGCACACATGATTTCTTCCTGTACCTGATTACTATCCTGATACTCATCTATCATAATTTCATCAAACTGCTTCTTATATTCCATCGCGGTTGGGCGAAGCTGTTTGGTCTTCTCATCCACCAATATACGCAGTGCCGCATGCTCAATATCGGAAAAATCCATGATATGCTTTTGGCTTTTCTTCTCTTCCATCGACTCGACATAGACAAGCGCAAGGCGCACCAGCTCCTTAGCAATCGGACGCATACGTTTCAGCTGCGCAACCAGCTCTTCAAGTGACATAGCAAAGTAACGTGCCCTGATTGCCTTGATGTCATCCTTTATCTCGTTTCTTTTGCTTGATACGGCGTCCTTCTTTAATGGATTTCCCGCAAAATTGGTAAGTGCCGGCAATCTTCCAAATTGAATCTTCTGGCAAAATTCCGCCAGTTCTTCATAGCTTTGAATCTCTTCTAACCCTTCAAACTGTGCGATTTCCTGTTCAATCGTTGCCGCATACTTCTGCGGACCATCTGGCGCAAGCGCAATCTGGTGCAGTTCTTGCAGCTTCGCCGGAACATCACTTAGCATTGCTTTGACATAAGCAAAGATTCCTTGCATCAGGTCTGTCTGAAGCAGTTCCTCTTTGGTTTCCACTTCATACGGCTGTGCCAGAGAAGTAATCCATTCCTTTGGCCATGGATTGCTGGCTGACTGGCTGTATATCTTGGATACCATATCCTTTACCGGCTGATTACTGCGCTTGTCCGAGTAAGCATCTACAAGCCCAAGAAAGCCTTCTTGTGCATACTCCTGCTCGAACACTTCATTTAGCACATCCATCTCAAGGAGCTTTATTTCCCCTGAATCTGCAATACGAAAGTTCGGCTCAAGCCCAATCTCTTCGAAATGATTACGCACCACAAAAAGACAGAAACTATCAATCGTAGTAATCTGTGCATTATGTATCAGCGTCTGCTGTTTGCGAAGGTTCTCATCCTCTGGATATTCCTCAAGAAGCTTCTCAATCGCATTCCCAATTCGCTCACGCATCTCTGCTGCCGCCGCCTTGGTAAAGGTCACTACGAGAAGCCTGTCGATATCCACCGGATGCTCCTTGTCCGTTATTCTTTTTATGATACGTTCTACCAGAACCGCCGTCTTGCCGGAACCAGCCGCTGCTGATACCAGAATATTACGGTCGCGGTAGTCGATGACATGTTGCTGTTCCTTGGTCCATTTCATTCGTCACGTTTCCTTGTCTTTGATTTTCCCTGTCCTGCTCATCTCTTCGCGCGTGCAATCGCATTCTCCGTCTCCATCACCGCAAAGATTTCGCTCTTATCCACTTTACGTCCCTTTCGCTCCTCGTAGCCCTGCAGCTTCACATCAAAGCCACAGACTGCCTTGTAAGGACAATAATCACAGCTTGATACCTGTCCATCTACAAATGGGGTTACCTCTACATTGCCCGCATAGATTTCATTTCCTGCGCGGACAATCGTATGCTTCGCATATTCTGTCATTACCGCAAATTCTTCTGTCGTTGCAACGGAAGAACGAGCCGACATCTCACCAGACTTTTTCAATTCTACCGGAATGACATCAGACTTCTGTTCAAATGTATCGTCCATTGCACGATATACGGACTCTTCCTGATTCACAAGTCCATCCGGCTTTAACTCCTTTAGGACTGCCGCCATAATCTCGTCTTCCGACATTTCATCTGTCACCTCAATCACAGGATCATCAATATGATAATAGAACAAGCCCCCCGGAACGACCTCCTTGGTGCTGTGCTTTTTCTTTTCCAGCTCCATTGCTGCATTCATATACACCACAAGCTGTAGCTGTAAGCCGTGATATAGCTTTACGAGGTCGAATTTGGTGTTACCGGACTTATAATCGATGACCTTGACATACAAGCGATTCTCATCCACACAGGTATCCAATCGGTCAATACGCCCTCTTAGATTGATATGGTTGCCGTTTTCTAGTTCAAACGCCAACGCATCCAGATTGTCCGCCTCTCGGAAGGATACCTCGAAATTATTCGGCACGAATCTGCCCTTTTTCACCTGAGTCGTCAACGCCCATACGGTCTGCTTGAAGATATGGTTCATGCGTTTTGCCATGTGCGCATTCTCTGCGGTTGCATAGATGCTAAGATTTGGATAAGCAAGCACCGCTTCCTCCATGGCTGTCGTCGCGAAGTCATCGCGCACATCCTCCGGCACGGTAAACCAGTCATAGCGTGAATCCGCCAGCTTTTTACTATATATTTCAAGCGCGGCGTGGTAGAGATTGCCCATGTCCACACTCTCGAATCCACTTTCTTCTCGTTCTTTTAATTTCAAACCATACGATAAGAAATGTGCATATGCACATTGCGCGAATTTCTCCAGCCGGGTCACACTACCCTCAATGCTCTTACCATATATCGCCTCAGCAACCACATGGCTGATTGGGTCATGATGATACTGATGGTAAAAGGCCTCCAATATCGCCTCGCTATTTGCACGCACCTGTTCGTCCTCGCTCTTTGTAAAGCATTTTGCAAGTGCATACCACGCCTCATCACGCGCACCTGTAAGGAAATAATCCTTTGCCGCCCCCTCAGTGGAAATATTTAAAGTCAGCTCCGCTTCGTTTAACTGGTGCACCTGCATATCTGGAAACATGCGAAGTATCGTGCGAATCAAATACGATGGGCGAAGCGCCTTTCCCTCACTATCCACACGGCTGTAGCTGAGAATCAGTTTCTCGGAAGGCTTCGTCATGTTTAAGTACAGATAAAACTTCTGTATAAATGCCTGTTCTCTTGCCCCCGGCGCAAGCGTAATATCCGCCGCTTCCAATGTATCACGCTCATACTGCGAGATAATACCGCCCTGGCTTGCAGACTTTGGTACAATTCCTTCATTGACGCCAAGAAATAGCAGAATCTTTACAGAATTCAGTCGCGTTCTCTCAATATCGCCAAAGGTCACGCTATCATATCCCGGTGGGATAACAGCCACCTTTGCAGCCGCAAAGCCAGAGTCCAGAATCTCTTCCAGTTCACGAATCGTCAGCACTTCTTTGCCTAACACACGTACACATTTCTCGAAAAGCTCCATCACAATACGGTAAATCTGTCCGTATTCCTTCGCCTTTGCCTGCTCATCCTCTGCCAGAAGCTCCTGCTCACGCTGCAACAGCTTTTGTCCTGCCTCCACGCCTGCAATATATGTATACAGAGCCTGTATCTGCTCTTCCACCGTACATACCTTGGAAAACGCCTCTAGCACCGGCGCAAAGCCACTCATAAACTGCTGCCGAAGTGCCTCTAGCTGCTCCAAATCATATGCTTTTTCATTCTTTGGCATACGAAGCCACCTCTTGCTCCATGCGTCTTTTCCACGGATGCCTGTTGCAAGCAGATAGTTTTCCAACGAATCCACTTCCTCCTGTGACAGTCCACAGTATCCGGTGCGGAGCAACCGCATGATTGCATGATAAGAAAAGTCATTGTTTACAACTTCCAAAATAGAACGCACAAATTCTATAAATGGATGGAACAATACCTCCTTTGTCGCATCTAAGAAATACGGAATCTCATATTTTGGGCATACGCTTTCCACATAATTGCTATACCCTTCCATATCACCCGACACAACCGCAATATCGCGATAGCGATAACCGTGATTTTGCACCAAATCATTGATGGTTCGCGCCGCCCAAATGACCTCCTCCTTTGGGCTTTTCATCGACAAAATCTGTATTTTCTCCGTTGCGCCATGCATTTTCTTATAAGAGGTACGGAACAGATTCTGTTCCATAAAATACAATTCTGGCGCATTTGCGAAACGTTTCTTGTTCCCATCTGATAAGACGATTGGCTCGCACACCTTTATATGCGTCTGCTGTGCGAGGTCTAGGAGTGTACGAATCGTACGCTTTGGCATGTCAAAAAGCTCCTGCATCCCCTTGCTGTGATAGAAATCCTCCTTCGCATCAATCGTAAGGGATACCCAGACATCCTCACAAATCGGCATGAGCTTGCGCAAAAGCTCCACCTGTACCGGTGTAAAGCCTGTAAACTCATCCAGTATCATTACCGAATCCTTGAGAATTGCCGATTCGTCCGCAACACCTGCCAGCACATGCAAGAGTTCTTCTGAAGTGATGTAATGCCCCTTCAAGAAATCCTCAAAGCCCTGATACATCACATGCACGTCTCTTAGCTTAGCGCGAAGAATTGGGGATAATCTATCATCAGCGATACCTTCCTCCAATCTCTCTGGTGACACATTGTACTGCATCAGCTCAGATATCAGGGACTTCACTTCCTCAATATAGCCCATGCGGTGCATATTGCCTTTTAAAGCAGATAGCTTGTCCTCCTGCTCCTGTGCTACCTTGCGAAGCACAAGGTTCTTGCCCGTCTCCTCCAAAACCTGCAAGCCGCCAATGCCCATCTCATCAAAGACACGATACGCCAGTCGCTGAAAGCTAAGCACATCAATATTCATAATGGCATGATTGGTCGACAAATCCACCAGCAGTCTCTGTGTCTGCATAGTAAACTGCTCCGGCACAACGACAAGATAGTTCTTACGCGGATTTGCCTCTGCCAAGCGCACTACCTGTTCATACATATATTCTGTTTTTCCACTACCTGAATTGCCTAGGATAAGTTTCAACGCCATATGATTTCCTCACATTTTATAATCTTTTTTCATTATATCATAACTACGCGTCCTTAAAAACGCCCTTTTTATTTCTAAAACAAGAAAAAACTGCTACACCACTGACTTTAATCAGCTATGTAGCAGCTTTTTTTATGATTTTCTAATTCTCATATGTCCCACGATATGTATCATCGCGCTGATAAATAACACTACTCCCGATACTGCATGGGTAATTCCCATCCACATACTTGGAAATGGTTTTACCA
>CAYPAM010000059.1:0-10122 GCA_964408715.1 uncultured Lachnobacterium sp. | reverse complement strand
ACATAGTGGCATTCTTCGAACTGCCACTTACAGTAATGGCTACATGGGTCCACTGATTCAGCGTTGTAGAAGATGTATTAATCTGTTTTTCCCCATCCCCATTTATCTGCTGTGCAAAACGAAGTCCCGCTTCCCAAGCATGGGTGGTAACAAACATAGAACTAGAACTGCTATCTCCTAAATCTATCAGTCTCTGCCATGTTGCATCCGATGTGGATTTGAACCACATCATAATGGTGTAACTGTCATACTCTGTGGCTTTTGCATTGAGCTGTACATAATCGTCCACACCACCAAACGCTAATACTTTTCCCCGCTCGCTATCGGTATAAGATGTACAACCGTAGATGGTAGCACTTCCCACCGTTCCGATTGTGTCTTTTCCAAGAGCACCTGTATTGTCAAATGTATATGCCGCAACCTGATTGCCTGTCCCTGCTGCAACAACTGCACCGACTCTGCTTCCCCACAGTGCGATGTTGTTTGAGCCAATCACGGAAAAAGTCATCGTCTCCTTATGGCTCGAAGATTCATCGTACTGCTTGAAAAATACGCCCTTATAGGTCACTCCATCAATCTTGATAGTCGCATAGTAAGAGCCTGATTTTTGCGACCAGGTTCCCTCGAAATCACCTGTGATTGTGTGGTTTGCGTTTAAGTTTACCACGTAGGTGCTAAGCATTGGTGCCACTACATTGAAAGTCACTTCATTACCGTGATTAATAAGTTCATAGCTGCCTACGATTTCAGATTCGCTATATCCACTTTCGCTAATCTTGCTTCCCAGATATTCGTATGGCGCAGTCACAAGCCAGCCATCCTCATTCAAGAACTGCTGATGCACACGAACCTGATGCCACTCGCTGCCTCCGTTGAATCTGGTGTGGTAAATAAGATAGTGATTACCTTCATTGTCAACGATTGCCGAGTTATGTCCCGGCGAACGATATCCATTCTGCGAACCAGTATTGGACGACGCCGTAGACAAAGAACTGAAATTATAGTTGCCCATAATCTTAATTCCTTTTACACTCTGGTCATCGTTACTGTTCTTTCGAATTGCACAATTTCCGGCTGCATCTACATATGGTCCTGTAATCTCCTTAGAACGGAACAAGCGCATCTGATAACCGGAAAAAGTATCTGTTGCATTCAGTCCACAGTAAGACACATACAGATAATAATAGCCTGCTTCTTCATCCCAAACGATATAAGGACCTTCACCGGTTCCGCCATAACCACCACTAATGCGGATTCCCAGATATGGGTCAGCCGCCGTGTTGTCCGATGCATTTGTATCTAATGTATATGTATACGAATAATCACGAAGTCCTGTTTCATTGTCGAGCTTCAACATGAAGATTCCGCCAAACCAGGAACCATATGTCATCCACAGCTCGCCATCCTTATCGTACAGTACACAAGGGTCAATCGCATTCGTGCCATAGTAGCCCCAGCCACCGCTCGTATATCTGGAGATATCTGTTGTTCCTGTTGCTTTTTGATAATCCGTCAATGCCACATCAGACGCATTCATAAAGCCAGAGAATACAACTGTTCCCTGATACGTGTATGGTCCGGTGATGCTGTCTGCGGTTGCCATCGCGATGGAAGAATAGAAGTTATCTCCATTCACGCTCATGTACATACACCACTTGCCGAGGTCTTTGTTGTATATGACATCCGGTGCCCAGAGATTGCCCTCAATGTTGTAGCTGCTGCTTCCTTTCGATGCCCATTCTGAAGACTTTGCGAAGACTTCTCCATACTTGGCATTCGAGCTTCCTTCCCGCTCAAAATACGACCAGTTAATCAGATTCGAGGTTCTTGCAAAAGCCGTATGCGAACCAAAAATATACCATTTATTGGTAGACGAATCGTACTCGATACTTGGATCATGTACTGATACTCTGCTGGTAAGGTTCATCAGGCTACCACTTGGATTTGCCACACCAAAATCTGTAATCAGGTTGGACGATGTATTAGAACCTGTCGAACCTGTAGAGCCGGTCGTTCCGCCTGTGTTGTTCGAACCTGTAGAGCCGGTCGTTCCACCTGTACTGTTCGAACCGGTTGAGCCGGTGGTATTACCCGCATTACTAGTTTCGCTGGAGTCCGCAGAACCACCTACACCACTCTCCTCTGTTGAATTTCCAGACTCACTTAAGCCTTCGGAATCATTCGAACCTGTTGATTCCGTCGAACCGTTCAGCTCCTCACTGTCTCCTGCCTCTGTATAATCCCCTGTTTCGCTGACAGCACCACTTTCCTGTGTACCTTGGCTTTCGATTCCATTTGTTCCCTTTTGACAGCCTCCCAGCACAGGGACTACCGCAATCATCAGAAGTAATACTACACATCTGGAAACGTTCGCTATGATTTTCTTTTTACTAAGTTCCATAGATGCTTCTCCTCTATTCTTAATTTATCTAATTTTAAAGCTTGTCTGTCTGGCTTGTAAACTTGTTTTATTTTAAAAGCCTGAAATATGTAAGAATGGATTAACAAATGGGCGCAGAGAGAAAGTTTTTCTCTCTACGCCCACGCACATGGCAGTAGAAGTTTCATAAAGCAATAGAATCTTCCATCTGCATGATATGTTTTTGACTATTTCTCTTTTTCAATTGGTTTAGCAAAGACACCATCCCCACGAATAATTCCCGCCCAGCATAATCGTGTTCCTTTACCATACTTCCGTATTCGTAAATGTGACGCTCCAACACATCGATATCCCGGACATCGATTTCGAAGAAAATCTCCCACAGAAGTCTAATCTTAGGAGACTCGCAGGTCAATAGCAGCTCTTCTAGTGCCTCGCGATTTTCTTCATCGGTAATCATTCGATACAAATGTCTTGCTATACAAGTGCTTTTCGTATCACTTCTTCTCCTCTCTTAGATTTGTAAAGTCTTTCTGTCATCCCCCGCAGGAAGGCTTTTACACAAATAGTGTAGCCCCTTTTCCCCCTAAAATGCAAGCTGCGAGATGCATTAATGCATCTCGCAACAACCTATTGAAAAAATATATTTTTGTGTTATACTTATATGCTTTATTCCGGCTCAATGATTCCATAGGTATTCCCTTTTCTCTTGTAAACCACATTGACATCATCCGTTTCTGCATTTACGAATACGAAGAAATCGTGTCCGAGAAGCTCCATCTGGATGCATGCATCTTCCGGATACATTGGCTTTAAGTCATATCTCTTAGAACGAACGATTTTGATTTCTTCATCGTCATCTTCTACTGGTTCTTCGAGGTACTCTGCCTTGAAGTTTGCTGCAGCATTCAGCTTCTTAGAAATGATTTTGGTTCTATATTTTAACAGCTGTCTTTCGATTGCTTCCTCAACCAAATCAATCGATACATACATGTCATTGCTGACCTGTTCAGAACGAATTGTATGTCCCTTGGTTGGGATGGTAACTTCAATCTTCTGACGGTCCTTCTCAACACTCAATGTAACGTTTACATCGGTGTCTGGCTTAAAGTACTTCTCAAGCTTGCTTAGCTTATCCTCCACTGCTTCTTTTAATCCTGGTGTTAATTCGATGTTTCTACCTGTGATTGTAATTCTCATGATGTCAACCCCCTGCAGTTTTATTAGATAACTCTATCAAAAAATGACAAGTGTTATCTTGATAAGATTATACAACAACTTGTCATTTTAAGCAATGTTTTTATTCAATTTTAATGATTTTTATAGAATCGTCAGACAATTTAACGCTATTTCAACGCATTTTCCTCTGCCAGCAAAGCTTCCAGTTGTGAAGATAATTCTTCCCAAACCTCCATATCTTCCATGATTTCTTCCTCTAAGGCATCAATCTGGCCCTGGATTTCGGTCAGCTTGGAGTAGCTGGACTGATATTCCGGACGAAGAAGCTCTGCCTTCAATTCTGCAAGCTTCTCTTCCTTTATAGCCAGCTCTTCCTCTGCACGCTTTACCTTCTTCTCTACCTTCGAACGCTCCTTGCCGATATTGACATTCGCCCTTTTACCAGAGCCTGCTACACCCGAAGCGCCACTTGCAACACCTAAGACGCTTGTATCTCCTGCTGCCTGTGATACCCCTTTATTGCTGATAAGTCCGCCGAGCCCCATCGATGCCTTGTAGCCGCCAGTGTCTTCCGATGCTTCTTTCTCCAGCTTCTGCTGATATTCCTCATAACCAAACTTATACAGGTTCGTCGTTCCATCCTCGAATACCAGAAGCTGCGTTGCCACCTGCTTTACAAAATAACGGTCATGCGATACAAAAATCAGCGTTCCTTTGAAATCCTTCAGCATGGTTTCCAACGTTTCTTTTCCAACGATATCCATATGGTTGGTCGGCTCGTCGAGAATCAGCACGTTTGGCTTTCTTTTTAGAATCTTACACAGTGCCAGACGTACCTTCTCACCACCCGACAGCATACTGATATTCTTAAACACATTTTCTCCTGTAAAAAGAAATGCGCCCAAAGCATTACGGATTTCTGTCTCAGTTAGATTCGGAAACTCATCCCAGTAATCCTGCAACACCGTCTTGTTGCTCTGATACATCGCCATCTGCTGGTCAAAATAACCAATTTGTACATTCACGCCATATTTGTATTCGCCGGACAACGCTGGAATCTTATCGACAATTGTCTTTAAGAAGGTGGATTTGCCCAATCCGTTTCCGCCCAAAATACCGAGCTTTTCCCCTTTTTTTAAATCCACAGATACCGTCGACAACGGCACATCATATCCAATTGCAAGGTTGGATATAAACAATACATCATTGCCTGTCTCTACCTGTGGCTGGAAGCTGGCGTGGAAGGTACGGTTATCATAACGGTCTGGTGCCTCGATAATCTCCATATGCTCAATCGCCTTCTGCTTCGAGCGCGCCATCGACACCTTCGTTGGCTTTCCCTTGAAACGGTCGACCATACGCTGCAGTCGCTCAATTTCCTTCTGCTGCTGCATGTGGTCCTTCAACTGCTTCTCGTAATTTTCCTTCTTACGCACCATAAACTGCGTGTAATTACCCGGATAACGCTTTGCCGTACCATACTCAATCTCATATACAACATCTACAATATTGTCCAAAAACATACGGTCATGCGATACAACAACCACTGCCTTTGGATAGTTTTTCAGATACCCCTCTAACCATTCAATTGTCGTGACATCGAGGTGGTTGGTTGGCTCGTCAAGAAGCAGGATATCCGGTTTGCTCAAAAGCAGCTTGATAAAAGCAATCTTTGTCTGCTGCCCACCAGAAAAATCCTTCAGCGGTTTCTTGCGTTCCTCCTCCGAGAAACCGAATTTACGAATCAACACCTCATATTCCTTTTCGAAGTAATATCCGCCCAAATCGCGGAACTTCTCTTCCAGAGCCGTATACGCCTTTACCTTTTCCTCCGAATGGTCTGTCTCCAATGCCTTGGCAGCAGCCTCAACCTCCGCCTTCATGGCAATCATTGGGGCAAATACCTTGCGGATTTCTTTTTCCAAGGTAATCTCCGGGTCATCAAAGGCAATCTGCTTCAGATACCCAATCTGTGGCTTTCCTGCCATGGCGATAGCGCCTTCCTCGCCATCCTCCTGATACAGCTCCACCTCTCCACTAATCAGCTTCAGAAGCGTTGTCTTCCCACAGCCATTGCGACCGACAACTGCTATTTTTTCTGTATTCCGTATCTCAAAATAAATATCATGTAAGATGACGTCATCGCCGAATACGACAGCGCCATTACTAATCTGATACAACATTTATTCATTCTCCATTTTCACTATTTCTGTAAACACATCATCCCCGCAGGTCACAATAAGTTCTACTACTGCATCCTCTGCAAACGCCGGTACATATCCGCAGAAGCCGTATGCACTGCCGTCCACAGTCTGCGGCGTCAGCTCATACATCATATCATCAATCCTTACATAAATACAACTATCAGCTTTGACATACGCTTCCTGCACATACCCGGATATTCTGCACCAGTCCCCAGACGCCTTCTGCTCATAGGCTTCCGCCAGGTCTGTGGTTTCTGTTCCTGTCAACACCTCACGGGAAGGAGCCGCAAACTGTGGCATGCTGGTCTGAATCAACTCCAGATTACGCTCTGCAATCTCAAGAATGACTGTATCTGCATCATAGGTATCCATCTGGAACAAATCATACGAGCTTGCTTTATCAAAAATCGCATACTGGTATGTATTGCCATAATGGTCCACCAGATTGTTTGCAAAGGAATCACGAAACATCAGCAGACTTCCTTCGGCACTCTCCTTGTAGGTCTCGATATAGGTCTGCTCAAAGCTTCTGGTATTGGTCAAAAACACATAATCACTCTTTTGCGCAAACACTAGCTGATTCTCATTCGCCTTTGCATTCGGATATAGCATACGCTGCAAATCCCCTACCATCGTACAGGTCTCTTCATAGCCTGCTGCCAGCCTGTCTTCATAGCTTTTTCCAAGCTGCTGCATGGTCTTGGCATATACATAATAAGCTCCCAGATCATTCCAGTGCGTATCCGTCTTAAAATACAGTTCCTCCTGCTTTTCCGCAAAAAAGGCAAAGGTGTCCATATAATCCACCTCGTCCATAACCGCTACGAGTCTATCCCAATTCGAATCCGTCGTTGTCCTCTGATAGTTATACGGCATATAGTCGTACAAACTGTTTTTGTTCGGCGCTACGAGAAGCAGCATTTGTCCACCTTGCGATTTCACGTACTCCTGCATCAGCTCCAGCGTCTTATTGATGTTATAGATTTCGCGTATTCCGAGCAGATTGGTGCCGCAATAGTCATCAACTGTCTCCTCATAGAACAGATACCCATTCTTTCCCAGAATCACGTCTTCCACAGGTGAAGTACCAAACAAGCCCGTCTGAAGACCTGTGTAGCAGGAAATCATCTCTGTGCGAAAACCAAAATTCTTGCTTAAATACGAGTCCAGACTTGTAGCCAGACTCTCCCCCTCGCTTGTGGTCTCTTTATTTAGTTCATTTACAATATCTTCGTTCTTTACAAACATCGTTGCAAACAGCAGGAAGCACCCTGCCAGTACCACCACGATGTAAGTGACGTATCCAATTTTTTTCATAATACCTCTTAGAATCTAAAATAAATAAATGGATTGTAGTCATTATTTGCAAGCGACATCAGGCATAGCAACAGACATCCCACACTTGCTATATACAGTATCGGCTGCATCCAGCCCTGTGATAGCAGCTTCCTGCATCTGGTCTTCCAATCAAACATGCCGACCACTGCCAGAACCACGATACACAACACATATGGGTTGAAAAAGGCGACAAACTCTGTCATTGCCTGCGTTTGAAGCTCAAATCCGGTAAACATGGACGCGATTATGCAGACTGCCTGCGTCACGGTATCGCTTCGGAAAAAGACAAATCCTATCACAACCACAACCATGGCATACAGCCATCCAAGCGCAGTGCCCTTGACGCGGGATGCCCACCTTCCCTTTTCCTCTAACACCGAGAAGGTTCCATGCAAAAGTCCCCATATCACAAAGGTCACATTCGCTCCATGCCATAATCCGGTACAGAAAAATACGATGTACTTATTAATCATGGTATAGACAGCCCCCTTGCGGTTGCCACCTAGCGGAATATAGAGATATTCCTTAAACCATGTACTTAAGGACATGTGCCATCTGCGCCAGAATTCCTTGATGGTCGTCGATTGATATGGATAGTTGAAGTTCTCCTTGAAGTCAAATCCAAACATCTTGCCAAGACCGATTGCCATGTCGCTGTAGCCGCTAAAATCATAGTAGATTTGGAGAGCATAGAATACCGCTGTTCCCCATGCAATGACTGCGTTATAGGAGCTGTAATCCCAAGCATACACCGCATCGACGATATTGCCCAATGTATTGGATATCAGTACCTTTTTGCCAAGACCATATGTAAAGCGTCTCAGCCCTTCTGCAATTCTCTGGGAATCCATCGTACGATTCTCAAGCTGTTCCTTGATGTCATAGTACTTTACAATCGGTCCGGCTACTAGCTGTGGGAAGAACGACACATATAAAAGCAATGACAGATAGTTCTTCTGTAGTAGCTTTGGTTCCCGGTATACGTCAATACAGTACGACAGCATCTGGAACGTATAGAACGAGATTCCAATTGGAAGTACGAGTCCTAGTCCTGCGTACTTATAGAAGCACAACACGCCAAGATTCAATACGACGATAAAAGCTAAAATAGCCTTACGATGTTTACTTCTACACATAAGCATCGTAAGGGCATAATTGACAATTGTACAAGCAAGTAGCAGGAAAATATACTTTGGTTCTCCCATTGCATAGAACAGGATACTTGCCACCAGCAATATGAAGTTTTTAGCCTTAATGCCTGGCACAAGGTAGTACAACGCTATTGTTACAGGCAAAAATAAAATTAAAAATAATATTGAACTAAAGTACATCTTTTATCCCTTTATTTATTCTGCAATCGAATACAATTCAATCTCTGTAATGGTCTCTCCATCCAGATAAAACGCGATTCCAAAATCATCCTTTTCGTAGATGTAGCAGGTCGCAGTAATTGTAAGGTTGTCCTCTCCGTATGCAGCCTTGATTGCTTCTGTGGTATCTGCAAGCTTCACATCACAGCCGCTTTCCACACTGTTGTTTCTGATGGTAATAGAACCGATATATTCACCACCATTTAATGGATAGGTAATAATCATCACGTCCTCGTAGGTGTAGGTCTTATCATATCCATCATACATACAGCTTTTGCTCTCTGTATAATCCTCCGGCTCACCCAGAGCATTCTTGACATTATCCATGGCATCGCCAATGGTAAGCACAGTTTCATTTACCCTTACCTGCTCCTGTGTCAGAGCGTTTGTATTTTCAGATGTGTCTGAAGTATCGGATGTATTCGCGCCACATCCGCAAATTGCAAGTCCAAGTGCCAGCACCATTGCCAGCCCGATATATCTCTTTGTCATTTTCTATCTCCTATTCTTCCGGAATTCCCTGCTGGTCCCAATCGTAATCGATATAGTGTCCATCGTTTTTGCTCGAGTACTGATATTCGTTAATCTGGTCGTTCGTCCACAGGAAGCGCTGTGTTCCCCAGCCTGTCGTTGCATCAAAATGCCACCAGGTTCCATCGACCTTGACCAGATTCCAGTAGTGGTCGTTATTTATAGATGTTGCCTGCGCATTCTCAAACCCAAGTCTGGTAAGAAGCGCTCTTGATACGCTGTAAAAGGCATAGCAATTGCCCTTATAGGTACTAAGACTTGTCTTGGCACCTTCTATCCAGCTACTTGTATCGGTGCTGCCACGGTATTTGATGTTGCTTTCCACCCAATTATAGACCTCATAGGCAGCTTCCCGCTTTGTCATGCTGTCATTTACGATGTCATCCAAAATCACATCGCACATCTCATTCAGCTTGGCATCTCCCGTATCATAGTAGGTCATCGGCTGTGGCAGCTTCGGCTGCGTCTCTGATACATACGCATCGCTGACATATCCTGTGCCACCTTCATAGGCAAAACGATACCAGCCTGTTTCCACACACTGTCCTGTTACGGCAATCTCCTGTGCCACAGCAAGACTTCCAAGCTTTTCATAGTCTGTGCTTGGTCCTGTGCGTACATTGACCTTGGCTGTTGCATACATCGTCTTTGCGATATCTGTATATGTGTAGGCGATTTCTGTGGTAGATTCCGTAGCTTCTGATGTATTCTCTAATGCAGTATCCTGCATGTTAGACTCAGAATGTGTGTCCTCCTGCTGCGAAGAGTTAGATTCTATGGTAGAATCCGGCTCTGTGCCAGCTTCCGTTGAGGCGCATGCGCTAAGCACAAGCATCGCACATCCAATAGCACACAGTGCTGTAAATTTGTTTCTCATAATTCTTTTCCCTCGTATCTGCTTTGTATGATATATTTAGGCACGCTGACCTAACAGGTTATTTACAAATTGCTGCGCAGTTCTTCCTGATAAGCCTCCATGACTTAATTCCCATTTATTAGCCTCCGCGCGAAGCTCTTCATCCGACATCGTAACCCCTTGGCGTCTTGCCAGCTGAATCACAATATCAAAGAATTCCTTCTGGCTTGGTTTTGAGAAACTGATGGTCACACCAAAACGATT
>CAYPAM010000058.1:0-10124 GCA_964408715.1 uncultured Lachnobacterium sp. | reverse complement strand
GAGCACTTGGCTACGGACCAAGGTGTCGGGAGTTCGAATCTTCTCACGCACGTTAAAGCCTTGAATGTGATTGTGGTTACAGTGATAAGGAACTAATTACTTATCAGATGGTAGCGGATGATTTTCGAGGACATGCGGAAAAGCCGTCTGACAGGAGCCAGACGGCTTTTTATTTCTTTATAGGAAATTCCTATAAAGAAATAAGACGCTCCGCTAAGGATGCGCACCTCGCGGAGAGGAATTTAATTGCTGCGCAATACCGCTCGGGCGCGGAGAATCTCGCAAGCGAGATTCTTTGTTCTCTTTGTAAGGAATTGGGTCGTAAGACACATCACAAAGGTGTCAGAATGAAGCTTTTTTCGACGGATTCTATCAGAGGACTGTAAAATTGCTTGTTTTCCGCGTTTTAGCATGGATACAGCTTATTTTGAACTGAAATTTACCGATGGAATGCATGCTCTAATTATGGACATTTTGTGCCTTTTTAGAATGGCATTGTGAAAAATCCCATATTCGTATTGATTTTTATATTGGAATCAAGTATAATACATATTAACAAAATCCCGTGAGGGAGTAGCAAGCGTATATCATACGTAGCAAGTCAACATCATGATCGGCTTTTCGGTCTGGCTTGTTTTAAATTGCGAGACTCAAGTATAGCCTGTTTAGTGGTTGCTTGGGTCTTTTATTATTCTAAAACAAACAGAGGTAATAGAAGAAGGAATAGAGCCTTGTTTTGCTTTTGCTTGTTTTAGTGAGGGGGAGCTTTGTTACAAGTGATTTTTAAGGAGGAAAAACAGATGAGGTTTTATTGTGAAAACAAAGAAGAAGTCTTATCAGCACTTGGTTCGTCAGAAAACGGACTAAGCTCGCAGGAAGCACAAAGTCGTCTTGAAAAGAACGGCAAGAACAAATTGGCAGCTGAAAAAGGGAAATCTCTTATCCGCAGATTTTTCGAACAGCTCGCTGATCCGATGATCATTATACTTTTGGTTGCAGCAGCCATTAGTGGTGTACTTGCCGTGATTGAAAATGACAGCTTTGCAGATGTAATCATTATCCTTGCAGTTGTTCTGGTCAATGCCATTCTTGGCGTATATCAGGAAAGCAAGGCAGAAAAAGCGATTGAAGCCCTGCAGGAGATGTCTGCAGCAACATCAAAGGTACTGCGTGATGAAAAGGTACAGGTCATCCATAGCGAAGACCTTGTTGTAGGTGACATTATTCTTCTTGAAGCGGGAGATGCGGTTCCAGCAGATGCAAGAATCCTTGAAAGCGCAAGCTTACAGGTTGAGGAAGCAGCACTTACCGGAGAGTCTGTTCCTGTTACTAAGTTTATTGATATTATCAATTTGAAGGATGAGGAGAAGGATGTTCCTCTCGGTGACCGCAAGAATATGCTCTATATGGGTGGCACAGTTGTTTACGGCAGAGGTGTTGCTGTAGTTACTGCTACCGGTATGGAAACTGAAATGGGTAAGATTGCCGATGCAATACAGCAGGCAGAAGATGGCGAAACACCACTTCAAATCAAGCTCAATCAGCTTTCTAAGATACTGACTTGGTTAGTACTGGGAATCTGTGTAATCGTTTTCGCTGTTCAGCTTATCAAAGCTGGTAACTTTGAACTTGAAGTTATACTGGATTCATTTATGGTTTCTGTTTCCCTTGCGGTTGCTGCTATTCCGGAAGGTCTTGCAGCTGTTGTTACGGTTGTGTTATCAATTGGTGTTACCAATATGTCCAAGCGTAATGCCATTATCCGTCGATTGACAGCAGTGGAAACTCTCGGCTGTGCGCAGATCATCTGCTCGGATAAGACTGGTACTCTGACTCAGAATAAAATGACGGTTGTGGATTTCTTCGGCGAAGATGAAAAGCATCTTGCTTCTGCTATGGCACTTTGTAGTGATGCCGAAATAGATGCAGAAGGAAGTGTTACAGGTGAGCCTACGGAAGCTGCGCTCGTTGCATGGGCAAATAAGCTGGAACTTAACAAGAATTCTCTTAAAGTGGAATTTGCACGTTGCGGTGAAGCACCTTTTGATTCAAGCAGAAAGATGATGTCTACCGTTCACAATGCAGGAGACAGATATATTCAGTATACGAAGGGTGCTCCTGATGTTGTAATCGGCAAATGTACTCATTATCTGAAAGACGGACAAGCCGTTCCGATGACCGAAGAATATATCGGAGAGATTCTTGCAGCAAACAAGGCGATGGCAGATAAGGCTCTGCGTGTGCTTGCCTGTGCCGAAAGAGCTTGGGATACGATCCCTGGACAGTTTGACGCAGACTATCTGGAAGAAAAGCTTTGCTTTGTCGGACTTTCCGGCATGATTGATCCAGTGCGTCCTGAAGTTAAGGATGCCATTGTGGAGTGTAGAGAAGCAGGTATTCGTCCTATTATGATTACGGGCGACCATATTGATACTGCTGTCGCTATCGCAAAAGAACTCGGTATCATTACGGACAGCGACTGTGCGATTACCGGTTCTCAGCTGAATGATATGAGCGACGAGGAATTTGGACAGAAATTCCAAAACATCAGCGTGTATGCTCGTGTTCAGCCTGAGCACAAGACCCGTATTGTTAATGCGTGGAGAAATGCTGGCTATGTTACCGCTATGACCGGTGACGGTGTCAATGATGCACCTTCTATCAAATCGGCGGATATCGGTGTCGGCATGGGTATAACCGGAACTGACGTTACCAAAAATGTTGCCGACATGGTTTTGGCAGACGATAACTTTGCTACCATCGTTGGTGCAGTTGAAGAAGGACGCCGTATTTATGACAATATCCGAAAAGCGATTCAGTTCCTGCTTGGTTCCAATATGAGTGAGGTTTTGAGTATTTTCTTTGCAACGCTCATGGGATTTACGGTTCTTAAGCCGGTACATCTTTTGTGGATTAATCTTGTAACTGACTGTTTCCCAGCACTTGCACTCGGTATGGAAAAAGCAGAACCTAACATTATGCAGCGTAAACCACGTGATGCAAAAGCTGGTATTTTTGCCGGTGGTATGGGAATTGACGTAGCATATCAAGGCGCTTTGGTTACCATTCTTGTTTTGACATCCTACTTTATTGGTCATTTTATGGAAACCGGAAACTGGGCAATTGCAAATAGTGCGCATGGCACAACAATGGCATTTTTAACAATGTCAATGGCGGAAATTTTCCATAGCCTTAATATGCGTTCTCAGAGACAGAGTATTTTCAAACTCGGTTCTCAGAACAAGGTGCTTATTCTTGCTGCGGTAGGCTCGTTGATTGCAACGACTATTGTGTGTGAGGTTCCTTTCCTTGCAGTTGCTTTTGAATTCTCAAGTGTAGAGTTGAGCGAATATCTCATAGCAATTGCACTTGGCGCATTGGTAATTCCAATTGTCGAGCTTGTAAAACTGATACAAAGAAAAGTTTCAAAAAACTAAAATAGAATACTAAACTGTTTTGCAGTGTAAACCGTTGCAATTATCATCACATTGTAGGATGAGAGTTGCAACGGTTTTTTAGGTGCGCAGGTGGCATATAAAAACTCCATCACAGACTTTTCCCGCTTGTTGTTTTGAAAAGTTTATATCTTATATATGGAAATTATGATATAGTGGTAATCGGTAAATGGATTCTTGAAAGATGAATAAAGTGATATGGTATTCGTGTGATAAGAAAGTGGGGAAGAAATATGCTTACATATCCGATGAATCAACGAGATGATAGAACAAAATATATTTATCTATATACATCAATTAAAGAAGATATCCTGTCTGGAGTAATCAAAAAGAATGAAAAGCTTCCTTCTAAGCGCTCTTTGGCGGAGCATCTGGGAGTGAGTTTGATTACGGTGGAAACGGCTTATCAGATGTTAAAGGAGGAGGGATATATTGAATCCAGAGAACGCAGCGGGTATTTTGTGGCAGATTTGATTCCAATGGCGAAGGTGAAGAAGGAAGCACACATGTTGCAGCTCCTTTCGGAGAACTCACAGGAATCTGAGGCAGGTCAAGGAGCGGCGTTTCCAGAATCACTCTATTTCAAGACAGTACGAAGTGTGTTGACAGAGTATGGCGGCAAATTGTTAGAACGTTCGCCAAATGAGGGATGTACGATTCTAAGGAATGCGATTGCGAAGTATCTCTTACGATACAGGGGGATTTTTGCGCAGCCGGAGCAGATTATCATCGGTTCGGGTGCAGAGCATCTGTATAGCACAGTGGTGCGTATGTTTGGAAACGAGAGGGTGTATGGATTAGAAGACCCTTCTTATAAACAGATTCGCATGGTGTACGAAGGGATGGGGGCGCAGTGTGAGATGCTTAAGATGGGAAAAGAGGGTATCTTATCCACAGAGTTGGAGCGAACACGTGCAGATATTCTACATGTGACGCCTTTTCACAGCTATCCATCGGGCGTGACAGCAACCGTAAGAAAACGCCAGGAATATCTGGCGTGGGTGAAACAATTTCAGCGAATTATCATTGAGGATGACTTTGACAGTGAGTTTTTCATGCCTGGAAATCCAATTGATACACTCTACATGACAGATGACAGTCAAAGCGTGATTTACATCAATACGTTTTCGAAGAGCTTGTCGCCATCCATTCGTATGGGGTATATGATTTTGCCAGAGAGAATGCTGGAAATGTATAAAGAAACTATGGGAGAGTTTTCCTGCACGGTGCCAGTGCTAGATCAGTATGTGCTGGCGGAGTTTATCGAGAAAGGGCATTTTGAACAGCACTTAAATCGTGTGCGCAGACATAGAACAGAATAATAGACAAAGTAAAAACGACCCGGGAAATGGGTCGTTTTTGAGGGGAGTATAAATAATTAATAAGAGGTATAACTGAAAAGACAACTGTCTTTTCAACTGTGATTATAGAGTAAGGAAAGTGCGATTGCAATAGTACAATAGTCC
Source organism: uncultured Lachnobacterium sp. (assembly GCA_964408715.1). Lineage (GTDB taxonomy): Bacteria > Bacillota > Clostridia > Lachnospirales > Lachnospiraceae > Roseburia. Next base: position 5,203 of record CAYPAM010000058.1, on the reverse strand, counting down.
TATTTTTTGCATATTCTATAGGGAGAATGTGATATGGTGGGACATAGATATGACTTTTTCGATTGTATATCCAAGAGATATTGAGCGGTTAAGAGTAGAAAGAAGGGCGATTGTCGTTGACATACGCTCAAGAGATGAATACCGGCGTGGACACTGGCAGGGGGCGATTAATTATCCACAAGAGGAGGTTGCCGACTATACGAGTGTTCTTACGAAGCAGCGGCTGGTGATATTGTACTGTGAACGAGGTGGTAGCAGCATGCAGTTGGCTAGAGACTTAGGGAAGGCCGGATATGAGGTAGGGACGGTGATTGGCGGATATGAAGCCATGAAAAAATTGGAAAACAGATTTTCCTAAGAAAATGTGTTATGAGGTTGAAAAAATATGTGGAAATAAGGTATAGTGAATATGATGTGATAATATGCCTTATGCGCATAGCATGAAGGAATGCATAAGAGGTAGGATTTCGGAGAAAAAATATGAAAACATACGAACTTGTTGTGCCTTGCCATTTTGGTATGGAGGCAGTGACAAAAAGGGAAATATATGATTTAGGATATGAGATTACACGTGTGGAGGATGGACGTATCACTTTTGAAGGAGATGCGGAGGCGATTTGCCGTGCGAATGTGTTTTTGCGTACTGCGGAGCGTGTGCTTCTTCTGGTGGGACGCTTTCATGCCACCACCTTCGAAGAGCTGTTCCAAGGAATCAAGGCACTTCCATGGGAGGAGTATATCCCACAGGATGGAAAGTTCTGGGTGAAAAAGGCATCTTCTATTAAGAGTAAATTATTTAGCCCATCAGATATTCAGTCCATCGCGAAAAAAGCAATGGTAGAGCGTTTGAAGCAGGTGTACCATACCAATTGGTTTGAGGAAAATGGAGCGGCATATCCGGTTCGAATTTTCCTATTAAAGGACGAGGTTATGGTGGCGCTGGATACCTCAGGGGATTCGCTTCACAAGAGAGGCTATCGTTTGCAGACAAGTAAAGCACCTATCACAGAGACCTTGGCGGCGGCGCTGATTATGCTGACTCCATGGCACAAGGATAGAATTCTAGTGGACCCATTCTGCGGAAGCGGGACTTTTCCAATAGAGGCAGCTATGATGGCAGCGAATATTGCGCCGGGTATGCATCGCTCCTTTACGGCAGAAGCCTGGACGAATATCATTCCAAAGCAGCTGTGGAATGACGCGGTAGAGGAAGCAGAAGATATGGTGGATATGGATATCGAAGTGGATATTCAGGGCTACGATATGGATGGTGAAGTAGTAAAGGCTGCGCGTGAAAATGCAAAGCGCGCCGGCGTAGACCATCTGATTCATTTTCAGCAGCGAGAGGTGGCGAAGATGAGCCATCCAAAGAAATACGGATTTATCATTACGAATCCGCCATACGGCGAACGTTTAGAGGACAAAGAGGACCTGCCAGCACTGTATACACAAATTGGTAAAGTGTATAGCAATCTGGATGCGTGGTCGATGTATATGATTACCAGCTATGCGGATGCAGAGCGTTATGTGGGTAGAAAGGCGGATAAGAACCGCAAAATCTACAATGGTATGATTAAGACCTATTTTTATCAGTTTATGGGACCAAAACCACCGAAGAAAGGATAAGAATGAAACACTCAAAAAGATATATAGTACTTTCGATTCTTTTAGCAATCGTCTTTTTGTTAAAATTTCAATTTGCACAGTTGGATTCGGGAGATATTGATACTTTCCGAGGAGGAACGCTAAGCAAGGATACGTGGTATCCAATCGTGGCAAATGATGTCAATAGTAAGGTGCTGAAGGTTGTTATCGATAGCAAAGAGTATACCAGTGATAAATACACCTTTTATATGGACAACAACCGTAACATCATGGTGCCTGTGGCAATCCTTAGAGACGCGCTAAGCTGTAGTGCACACCTCTATGAGAAAAGCCAGTTGCTCGTGGAAAAGCACAATCTGTCTGCGTTACTGACCATTGATGATACGCTTGCATACGGAAATGGAGAAGAGTACGTGGTGGAATCGCCGCTTACCGTGATTGATGGAAACTATTATGTGAGCATGGATGATCTGACAGGGATGCTTGGGTATAGCTGTAGCTTCGATATAGCGACGAATACGCTGACAGCGGCAGATACCGCAGAGAATCCAAATAGTCTGCCGGCAAGATATGACCTAAGAGAGAAATATCGTATCTCTGAGATTCGCAATCAGGGAAAATACGGAACCTGCTGGGCATTTGCGGCGTTGAGTGCGTTGGAATCCATGCTGATGCCGGAGGAATCGTATGTTTTTTCCGTGGACCATATGAGCATGAGCAATTCGTTTAATATCACGCAGTATGATGGTGGTGAATATACCATGGGCATGGCGTATCTGGCATCATGGCAGGGACCGGTATATGAGGCAGATGACCCATATGGGGATGACGAGACGGATGGAACGCTAGAACCTGTGAAGCATGTGCAGGAAATGCGTATTATCGCCTCAAAGGATTTGTCTGCAATTAAAAAGGCAGTATTCCAGTATGGCGGTGTGCAGACCTCGATGTATAGCAGCTTGAAAAATGCTTCAAGCTCTTCAAAATATTACAATAAGGATACGTATTCTTATTGCTACATTGGTACGAACAAGCCAAACCACGATGTGGTTATCATCGGTTGGGACGATAATTATCCAAAAGAGAATTTCAATATGGATTTAGAGGGAGACGGTGCATTTATCTGTCAGAACAGCTGGGGGAGTGCATTTGGAGAGGATGGTATCTTCTATGTTTCCTATTATGATTCCAATATTGGAACCCATAACGTGGTGTATACACGTGTAGATGAAAACGATAATTATGACAATATCTATCAGAGTGACTTGTGTGGCTGGGTTGGCAAGCTGGGTTACGACAAGGAATCCATGTATGGTGCCAACGTATTTACCGCGGAATCGGATGAAAATGTAGTGGCAGCAGCTTTCTATGCGACGGCTCCGGATACGGAGTACCGTGTTTATATTGTGGAAGATTTTAAGAATGAAGCGTCTTTTACGAATAAGGTATTAGTGGCGGAAGGTGTTCTAGAGGACGCGGGCTATTATACAATTGATTTTGAAGAGGGAATTGCGGTAAAGGCCGGTGATAAATATGCCGTAGTAGTATATGTGAATACACCGGGAGCAACACATCCAATGGCAATCGAGTACGATACTGGAGAATCTTCGCTTGCCAACATTGATTTGGAGGATGGCGAAAGCTATATTAGCTATAGCGGATATCAGTTCATTAATGTAAAAGAAAAAAAGGATTGTAATCTTTGTATTAAAGCATTTACAAATAATAACGAAGAATAATGGAAAAACTGATTCTAAAGTGGGTTACAGGATGTTCGTGTTTTGTAACTGTGGTGGCGTGTGTATGTCTATACTTTTTTCCTGCGATAAAGGAATCTATGGTGGTGGAGCCAGTGGTAAGCCTTGGAGCAGAGCAGGTGGTTCAAGTAGAGATTCAGGAGCAAGAGGAAAACACACCAAACGAGAGTGAGAAACAAGAAGAAGTCTTAGAGGACAAGGAACAACTATATATTGAACTGCCTGAGGGATTAGACGGAAGTAATGTGAGCATCGAAAATGACTACTTGAATCAGGTAGTGACGGTGCGCTTTGACAAGGGCGTAGAGAATTATGCCGAAGCATATCGTGTATATGGCAGCAGTAATCATATCGCATCTCTATCTTATTATAAGGAAGGAGAGGCTGGTGTGATGGAGATTCAGTTAGACCAGCTATGCGAGTATTCTTATATGTACAAACAGGGCTTTCTGTGTCTGGAATTTATCGACCCACATGATATCTATGACAAGGTTATTGTCATAGATGCAGGTCATGGTGGTAGAGCGCCAGGAGCGGTCAAAAAGGATGTCTATGAGAAGAATCTAAACCTTGCGATTGTAAAGGAAATCAAGGCGCTATTTGACGAAATTGACGACAGCAGTGTGAAGGTATATTATACCAGGCTTACGGATACGAATCCAACGCTGGCACAGCGAGTAGGGCTGGCAAATGCCGCTCATGCAGATTTGTTTATCAGCATTCACAATAACGCTTCTGCCAGTGGAAAATTCAACGAGAAAAATGGCACGATGGTGTTATACAATCAGGAAGATACGTCAGAGCTGTCCAGTAAGCATTTTGCAGAAATCTGCCTTGCCAATGTTATGGAGTCAGCAGGGAGCAACCGGCGTGGTCTTGCAAAAGGAAACTATGTGCATATTGTAAAAAATAGCAAGGTGCCGGTGGCGCTGATTGAAGTGGGATATATGACCAATACGGATGAACTTGCGAAGCTGCAGACGGCGGAATATCAGAAGGCTGTGGCGCAGGGCGTATATAATGCGGTAATGCAGGCATTTGAGGAAGGATACTAGGATGAAAAAGATTATATTTGCGACAGGAAATGTGGGAAAGCTAAAAGAGATTCGTGAGATTATGGCAGATACGGATGTGGAAGTCTTGTCCATGAAGGAAGCAGGAATCGCAGTGGATATCGTGGAGGATGGAAAAACCTTCGAGGAAAATGCTTTGATTAAAGCAAAGGCAATCGCAGAGCATACGGATGCCATCGTGCTGGCGGATGACTCCGGACTTGAAGTGGATTATCTCGACAAGGCACCAGGCGTGTATTCTGCGCGTTTTATGGGCGAAGATACCTCTTATGATATCAAGAACCAGGCAATTATCGATAAATTAGACGGCGTACCAAAGGAACAGCGTACCGCGCGTTTCGTGTGTGCTATTGCAGCAGCTCTTCCAGATTCAAAGACGCTGGTAACCCGTCAGACGATGGAGGGATATATCGGGTATAAGGCGGAAGGAGAAAACGGATTCGGATACGACCCAATCTTCATGCTGGAGCAGTATGGATGTTCTTCTGCAGCAATTTCCCGTGAAGAAAAAAATGCAATCAGCCATCGCGGGAAAGCACTTCGTGCGATGAAAAAGCTCTTAGAGGATGCTGGAGAAATCTAGGAAAACCTTGATTTTACTGCGTTTTCTTATGGCTTGAGAAGACGCAGTAAAATTTTCTAAAAAAATAAAAAAAACAGTTGACATCTATCGCTTCCTATAATATAATAAATTTCGCGTCAGAGAAATGGCGAAATAAAATATCCTTCGGGGTGTGGCTCAGCTTGGCTAGAGCGCCTGGTTTGGGA
>CAYPAM010000057.1:0-10345 GCA_964408715.1 uncultured Lachnobacterium sp. | reverse complement strand
ATCCATCATTTTTATATCTAGGAAAAACATGAAAATGTCCATGCCCGAAGTCACAAAATTCTCCGCCATTTTGCATAATACTATATCCGTCTATATGGTATACCTCTTTTAATGCAGTAACAACTTTCTGAGCCAACTCAACTATTTCAGTTAAGATGTCTATTGGCATATTATCAATTGATGCTTCATGTATCTTGGGTACAATAAGAACATGTCCCTCATTAATTGGGTCAATATCTAAAAAGGCAATAATATTTTCTGACTCATAGATGATATGGGCTTCTGCCTGTTTATTTATTATTTTACAAAATGGACATTCCATAATAATAGCCTCCTTAAATGCGAATTTCTTTAATTCTGCTCATAATAAACCACAAAATTGTACATCATGCTCTCTTGTACATTTATGTATTGGACAACCGTTGGACTGTGCCCATTCCATACAATGCCCATCCGACTCTATACAACCTTGACATATGCCATCTTCTTTTTTCTTGCAGCCTACACAACATTCTCCACAAGCGGTAATTGTAGTAAAATCTATATTGTTTTTCATACTAATACCGCCTGTTTTCTTTCAATTACTTTATTAATACATAACAAAACCATTAATGCCATAATGATTTCTGGTATCATAATACTAAACAAAAAACCATTAACTTCAATAGCATCGTATCCTATTGCCAAAACTGAGGCAATAACATATAGCGTTCTAAAAATCTTTTTATATCTAATGTTCCAAAGGTAATATGCTAATACTAGTGCAGCGATTAATATTATCATCCAAAACACTACCATCTTAACTGACAAGTATTTAGTAAAAAAATACGAATAAAAATAATAAGATATCAGCATTGGTATCATAAAACATGCTATTAACTGAACTGCATGTTTTCTATTCTCTGATAAATACAACATTGTTGTACATAACACTAACCACATAACCAACCCAGAGGAAAGATATCCAAAATATGAGAAAAGAGTTCCTGCATCTGCAACATCTCCGTATTTAGATGTAACTCCTATGATTACTCCTAAGAATATTAAAACTAATGGATTAGTAAATATCTTTTTTATCATCTTATTTTCCTTTCAATTATTACATAAATTGCTCAGTATTTTCTCCTTAGCCATGTCCCAGCCCTCATTTGATACATCATAAATCTGGTACTCTTCTTTTATATTGCTTTACCTATTCCTTTATTTTGATATTCTGGCAAAACAGCTAAATCATAGATTATCGAACGAAAATGCAAATCACTTAAAACTCTGACACATCCTACCAGACGATTATCAATCCACGCTGAAAACACAAATGTAGAATTAAGAAATCCTATATTAAAATTATCAATCATTGCTTGTGTTGTTTTATCCTCTGCTGCCCATCCTACTGCAAGAAACAACTGATACAATTCCTCACAAGGTAAATCTTTTTGAGTTCTATATTCTATACGCATTATGTAACTCCTCATTAATCTTGTTTTTCAACTTCTACAAATTAGAAGTTGTGCAAAAACTATCTGTCTAATAACTCTTTTAGTAAAGCGTCTATACGCTCTGTACAGTCCGCTTCTCGTGTTTCCTTTTTTCGCCAATCATCTGAAAGCGGAAAATAAACTTTGTCATTTACTATTTTCCCCATGTCCCATTTTCCGTTTAGTTTTTTATTATTAATTAGCCAATCTGCTACAAATTTTAGTTCATCCTTTGCAAACTTATATTTTGAAAGCAATTCCATTGCACCAAGATAGCGACTTGCTTCTCTACTTTCAAAACAACAAGGCAAGACCGACATTTTTCTATCATATATGTAATATATACCATCTTCTTTACTTAACGCATAATTCATAAGCGCTATCTCGGTCTTACCATCTAAACAATTAGCCAGCATAGAAATAGGATAAAAATTCATAAAATCTATAAGTCTTCCGCCATTTGGCTTCATTCCCAAAATCTCATGATAAGCAATAACATATTCACTGTGGTTATAGACACCTTCAGCGAAAGCACTAGAAATGACATCCGCCCATTGTTTTGCAATTTTATTAGCATTTGGATTATCTAAAGTAAATCGCCTAATCCATGTTGCCAATATCATTGATGTAAAAATATTCCAATCATGAACTTTTTCTTGTCTATCAGGTATTGATTTTCTGCCAGTTAGGCAATCATCCATATATGCCACTGCTTTTTGAATACATTCATCTTCTATTGTGTAGCCTAACCGCTCGAGACGACGTAGAGCCTGCTCTGTTGTCATTGGCGCATTATAAAACTGGGACAATGAATGAAAACACCCCCACTTGCCATCATCTTCTTGTAAAGCAATTATATTCTTTGCCCATTTACCATCTTTGTGCATATTGATCTCCTAAATCTAATCAGACAAATTTCCGTCCAGTTTACTAATATTCTATCACAGCTCACCTAAATAAAATAGTTCCATAATATAATTCTATTTGTATGTCCATTCTAGCTTTGCTAACATTCATTGTCTAGATTAGTCAGTAAACGACAAAAAACCTTCCCTGTACTTTGGCCGGTCAGGGAAGGTTTTGTATTAAATCTCTTTTATAGTTCAACCACTCTATCGCGATTGCCATTATATGGCTATGTTATAGCGTGAAAAATAACAATTTCATTTTTATTCAAAAACTGTGCAATACAAATCGGAATATATCAAAAGAGTCCACCATTATATGTTTTTTGCACTCTTAAAATTATAATAAATGAAATTACCATTCCAGCAATAGCGACTGCTAAAGAAATTAAAACACCTTGCTTTACATCCAAGAAAAAAGGCAATATCCCACTTAAAAATAATGTAATCGCAATTCCAAATAATCCTTTAGAAAACGCTTCCCCGTAAGCAGGTTTATCTTCTTGTTTAACTTTTTCTTGATGATAGTCCTTAATCAATGATGTTTTCCCTTTTTTAACACTTACTGCTAAATAGAAAAATAGTATAGCAATCAAAAACATTATTACTGAATAAACTAACATATTAGCACCTCCTTACATAAATTCAACTCGGTAATTTCAAATTTGCTGTACTATTATTTTATCACACTTACATACGATTTGAAATAATAAATATAAGATATCCGCTAGTTTGTAGCAAACTCGATTTTGTTTCATTCTAGTCAGGCCCAGACTCGTGAACCTGCTCCCAGCTCGAATCCGTTCGTCAACTTCGTTGACTCGCTTCTTCTCGCTGACTGTTTAGGGTCATATACAAGACCTATGAGATGTATGTGTATCGGTTTTGGACGAGCAAGGTCGCCTGAAAGAGTCCTTTCAGGCGGTTGGCTAACGCCAACTACGAACAAAAAATCACAGGTGCTCACGGAAATAAATTTCCATCGCACCTGTGATATTTTCTTCTACCTTGCTCTATTCAATTGCTCTGAAGGTGCTTCTTAGGCACCTTCACTCTCAAAACGATACCCTACACCCCAAACAGTCTTGATACATTCCCCTTTTTCACCCATCTTTGCGCGGAGCTTCTTGACATGGGTGTCAATGGTTCTTGCATCACCGAAGTAATCGTAGTTCCATACGCCGTCGAGGATTTTGTCGCGGGATAGGGCTATACCCTCATTCTCCATAAAGTAATCGAGAAGTTCGAATTCTTTGAAGCTTAGGTCGATTTTCTCGCCGTCAATGGTGACGGTATGGGAGGTTTTATCGATTACAATTCCGCCCAATGAACGAAGCTGCGCTTCGTCGCCGATTTTGTTGGCACGGCGAAGAATTGCTTCGACGCGGGCTACCAGAATCTTTGGCGAAAATGGCTTGGAAATGTATTCGTCTACGCCAAGCTCGAAGCCTAAAAGCTCGTCCTGTTCGTCTGCCTTCGCTGTGAGCATAATGATTGGAAGCCTTGATGTCTGGCGAATTTCACGAACTACTTCCCATCCATTCATTCGTGGCATCATTACATCTAATATCATAAGTGCAATGTTTTTTTCTGCGTAGAAGATATCCAATGCTTCTTCTCCATCTCCTGCCTCAAGGACTTCATAATCCTTTCGCACAAGGAAGTCTCTTACCAGCTTGCGCATACGCATTTCATCATCTACAACTAATATCTTGATTTTCTCCATTTCCCAAACCTCTTTCTACACTTATCCTATTTCGTATTTATCTATCCCAATATCTCTATCTTAGAAAAGGGAAATCACAACGATTCCCCTTTACATCACCGATACTACTATGTACTTATGAAAAAAATGTGAACAGTTAGCAAAAATTACTGTGCCTCTTCCAAAGCCGCCTCTCGCTTGGACAATTCTTCTTCCCATTCCTTCAAACGGTCTTCTTCTTCCTCCAGCTCCTGCTCCCACTGCTCAAACTCGTTGATGATTTTGTTGCGATAGTTTAGGATTGTGACATTATCGCTACTTACCTCCGCGATAATAAACATGCCTAACACGGAGATACCGAACACAATTGCAAAAAACGAAGCTACATGGAAGGCGGTCTTATATTCCTTACGTTTTCCGGCAGATTTTTTCATGCCGGTTGTCAAAGCCGCCTTGGAACTTCCTGTCGCATTACCTTCCGTCACCTTCATGAAGTCTCCCGTGTTGATTGCCGGAATCTCTTCATTTGGGATGGCATTCGAAGCAAGCAGATAATCCTGAAGCTCCATTAGAAAATGCAGTCCCACAGGGGTTACAAACAATTTTTGCTGCAATACCGTCTTATATAATTTTAGTACGGTCTCTGGGTTATTTAGTGCGCTCTTTTCTTTGATAAAACGCACACCCTCTTCTTCTTTTTTTGCCTGAGCGGCTAATGCCTCATCCTCAAACAAAAAACCACTTACTTCTATTGCCATGTTTTCCTCTTTCTTACAAGAATGCTATCGCAAATCATTTCTTCTACGGAAATTGTCACGTTCTGCCAATTCACCGGACTGGTACAGATGAATCAATTCCTTCAATTCCGCAATGCGGACATGCATCTTCTTACCGAAATCAGTATCTCCAACCAATACACGATGCTCCGTGTATTCGACTGCTTCCTGCCTTGATACGATGTCCATTTCATTCTTTATCGCTTCCTCAGAAGATACAAATGGTTCGTGTGCAGACAGCGTCAGTCCATAAGAGTTATAGGTCAGCGTATAACCTGCAATACCCGTCTTGCTCTGATAGGTCTTAGAAAATCCACCGTCGATGACGATGACTTTTCCATCGCATTTCACAGGGCTTTCGCCTGAGATGCGACGCACCGGTACATGCCCATTGATGATATGATTGTGCTCGCCGTTCAAACCAAATTCCTTTAGAATCTTGTCTGCGGTCTCCGGCTTGTCCAACAGCTTGTAATATGCATTCTTGCTTTCGTGATGCATTTCCTTTTCGTCTAGGAAATATCTCTCAAAGGTCGCCATCTTATGTCTTCCGTAAATTGGTGAATTTGGAGCCGTCCAGATATACCAGATGAGATCCATACCCTTTTCTTTCTCCGCTTTATCCTTAGAGAAAAACGCCTTACGCACATAAGATTCCAGCACATCATACAATGCCTTACCGCTATAATATTTGCCGTAGATATTTACCTTGGTAAACTCACCATTCTCATCCATTGGCACACAGCCATGATACAACAGATTGCCATTGTAGATGCGGTACATGCTGCCTTTTTTCAACAAAAACTTCGCATGCTTCTGCAGCTTCTCACAATGCAGGAAGGATGACTGCAGACGCAACATAACCTCCATCTCATCCTCTGTCAATTCAAACGGATTCTCCGGGTCTACCGTTGGCAAATGCATATCCATCATCTCATATTCTACACCGTCAATCGTAACAGTACCTTTTTCATAGTTGATTTTATTCAAACGCAGATGCTCTTCCATGCCATATTCCGGCCATTTCTGAATAAGCTGTCCCTCTAGCTTAAAACGAATAATCGCAATCGCCTTGTGCATCTTACGCACCATTTCATTTTCAATCTTGGTAGTATTGCTGTTGTTATCCTTCTGGACAAAGCGGTCACATGGGTCGTTCTCGTACACCTTCATCGCAAGTGTAGCTAATGGAAGCATATTGATTCCATATCCTTCTTCCAAAAGGTCCAGATTGCCATAACGGATACTGGTTCGAATCACCGCCGCAATACACGCCAGTTGTCCGGTTGCAGCTCCCATCCATACGATATCATGATTGCCCCACTGAACATCCACGGAATGATACTGACACAGCTCGTCCATAATCATGTGTGGTGCAGGACCTCTGTCATAAATATCTCCTAAGATATGCAGATGGTCAATAACGAGTCTCTGTATCAGTTCTGACAATGCCACAATAAAGCTTTCCGTCTGTCCCAGCTCCACAATAGTATTGACGATTGCTTCGTAGTAAGCCTCCTTGTTCAAGACCTCCTGTTTTTCTGTAATTAATTCCTCAATAACATATGCATAATCTGGCGGCAACGCTTTGCGCACCTTGGAACGACTATACTTGGAAGAAACGATTTTACATACCTCAATCAAACGATATAGCGTGGTCTTATACCATCCCTCCATATCGCTCTCCTGCTTCTTCACTAATGCAATTTTCTCTCTTGGATAATATATCAGTGTTGCAAGTGATGTCTTATCCGTAGCTCCCAATGTATGCCCGAATACGTCATCAATTTTCTTGCGCACCGCACCGGAACCATTACGAAGCACATGGGAAAACGCATCGTACTCCCCATGAATATCTGACAAGAAATGTTCCGTTCCCTTCGGCAGATGCAGAATAGACTGAAGATTGATAATCTCAGAAGATGCCGCACTGATTGTTGGATAAATTTCCGCTAAATGCTCATAATAATGATTATTTTCTAAATTCAAATCATACCCCCATAGACACTCATTTGCGCAAGTCATGACTGCGCAGATTTCTTCTAAGTATACTGTACTCAATATGACAAAAAAAATCAAGTCTATGCGTGCATTCGGAAGAGATTGACATTATTTTACAAAAAAGTTAACCTAGAAATATACAAAAAAACATTTGAAGTTATTCACAAATAAGGAGTCCACTATGAATCCTGAACAGATATTATCCGAAAGCTCAGCTTTGGAAGACAAATTAATCAAAATTCGACGCTACATCCACACTCATCCGGGCGTAGGCTTTGACATACAGGAAACCTACCAATATGTGTATGATAAGCTGATAGAGCTGGGATATGCACCACACAGATATGGACATGCCGGACTTATCGCCACAGTGGGACACAAGGAGGTCTGCCACAACCAGATTTCCTCGCCTGATGCCACTTGTGAAAGCACAACCCATGGAAAAACCATTCTGCTTCGCGCCGACATGGATGCCCTTCCAATTACCGAGGAGGCAGACGTTGATTTTGGCTCTAACAATGGGAAAATGCATGCTTGTGGTCATGATATGCACACCACTATGCTTCTTGGTGCAGCGGAGATTTTAAAAAAACACGAGAAAGAGTTAAACGGTCAGGTGGTACTCTGCTTCCAGCCTGCGGAAGAAACCTTTGAAGGTGCCAAGGACATGATTGAAGCAGGCGTCCTCCGTGACACGACTCCAGAAGCTGCCCTTATGATTCACGTTACTGTGGGTATGCCATTTGAAACAGGCACAGTCGTGGTTTGCGATGGTGGCGTCAGCGCACCTGCTGCAGATTATTTTGAGATAAAAATACAAGGAAAAGGCTGCCACGGCGCTATGCCGCAGATGGGGGTTGACCCTATCACTGTTGCAGCACACATCATAACAAGCCTACAGGAAATCCACGCCCGAGAACTGGCAATGTCCGATGAAGCAGCGCTTACCATTGGAACAATTCACGCTGGAAATGCCTCCAATGCCATACCCGATACTGCCACCATCGGCGGTACCATCCGCGCCTATGACGAAGAAGTACGTAAGCTTATCAAAACACGTATGGAAGAGATTATCACAAGCATTGCGACGGCTTTTCGAGCAGAAGCAACTTTAGAATTTACTTCAGGATGTCCAACACTGGTAAACGATGCTACTCTCTCAAGTAACGTTACCAAATATATGAAAGAGCTCTTAGGACCACAAAATGCATTTACGAAGGCAGAACTGTTAGCGCTCTCTAGCCGGAGCAATTCTTCTGGTGAAAACAGCAAATCTGGCTCCAACAAGGCCTCCAAAGCTACCGGCTCTGAGGACTTTGCCTACTTTAGTCAGGAAGTTCCTTCCATAATGCTGGCCCTTGCTGCTGGCAATGGGCAGACAGGTTGTAACTATCCGCTTCACCACCCGAAGGTAATGCTTGATGAAAAAGCACTGAGCATTGGTAGTGCGGTGTATGCATATAATGCGATGCGATGGTTAGAAGAGCATTCTTAAACAAAAACAGGGGCTGTTGCAACAGCCCCTGTTATTATTTACTGTAACATAATCTTTATAATCTCTTTGTCGGTGCCGCTCATACCTTGGCTTGCCAGTCTGCCCACATTCACGATGGTATTCTCTACACCCTTTGAGACGATACCATCTCCACCATAGAACTGGTGTCCATTCTTATACATCTCATAGCCTAAGATACCACTTTCGACTGCCATCGCAATCTTCGCCGCACAGGAGGATTTCGCTCCATCACAGATTGTTCCGGATAATACCGCAAGTGCATTTACGATGGTGTGAGCAATTTCCCTGAATCTGCCGCCCTGTAAATATGCAATTCCTGCACCGCAGCCACAGCCTGCGCTGATTGCTCCACAGTATGCAGACAGACAACCGATACCCGTCTTTAAGTGTATGGTCAGAAGGTCTGACACCAATACGGCACGAAGCATCTTGTCATGACTTATTCCAAGCTCTTTCGCGTAGATAACAACCGGAATGGACGCGGTCATGCCCTGATTGCCACTACCGGAAATAATACATACCGGCATCTCACAGCCGTTCATTCGGGCATCCGAGCCTGCTGCCGCATATGCTCTGGCTTTTTCTGAAAGACTGCAATCTCCATCCTTATAGATAATCTTACCGATACATGCACCATATTCATGTTTGATGCCTTCCTCTGCGATTGCCATATTGCAGATAATCTGGCGCTCAAGAAGCTCTCTCACATCCTCCAGATTCACTTCATCCGCAAAAGCCACAATATCTTCTACGTTTAGAAGTGTACGGTCTGTTTTGATACCGCCGTCCTCTTCTTCCTTCTCGTTGCGAAGAAGCACCTGTCCGTTTTTCTCCACATATACAAGGTTGGTATGGCGGTCAAGAAGACGCACGCGCACCTCATCCGTGGCATTTTTCATCACAAGAACAATTTCAAAAATATGTGTCGTATCCAATTCCTTGACTTCGATTGGACAGCTTTGCATTAACGCTTGCATGCTTGGAATATCCGCTTCTGTCAGACGGGATAACACTTCTAATACCAGGTCAGCGCGATTGGAAATCGTACCAGCCACAACCGCCGCGGGAATGCCATGCATACCACCAGTTGCCGGCACGACTACACTCTTAGTATTTTTAATGATATTTCCACTCAGGTGAATCGTGATTTCAGTCGGCTGCTCTGCCATGTATCCTCTCGCAATCGCTGCCGCATATGCAATGGCGATTGGCTCTGTACAGCCCATTGCCAGACGAAGCTCCTCTTTCAGAATATCGCAGTATGCCTGATAGGTTTCTTTTGTAAGACTCATTTATATACTCCAATTGTTTATAATTATAAGACAATAAATGCACAGTTTGTAGCAGGGATTTCCAATGTTCCTGTTGCTTTTACCGGAGCAAGTTCTGGAAGCTCATCGTTTTCACCAAGCACTAATGGATTGCCATTTAATGTCATAACGCGAGCTCGAAGTTTTCCTTCACCTGCAAGCATATATACATCTGCTTCTTTTGGAAGCTCTACGGTTGTTGTTTCGTTCGAGTTGTTAACGATTAAGTATGCAACGCCGTCTTTTCCATCTTTACGTGAGTGAGCATATACTCTTGCGCCTTCAGAAACCGGACCACAATCATATACTGTAGAGCCCATGATTCTGTTCCAAAGTAATACGGCAAAGTAGTTTGGTCTTGGAACGAATGTGCCATGTTTCAAGAAACCATAGTCAGAAGATGCAAGTGTATTATGGAAAATGATACCATCTGTAACTGATGCAAATTCACCAAGTTCGTTTAATGTACGTGGTACATCAACATAAGTAGAAGCCCATGTATTTCCGCCACAGCCAGCGTCACCGGATTCTGTTACCCACATCTGTCCGCCTGGAACATATTTATCACGTTTTGGAGCATACTTTCTTGCACAATGTGCAGCAATACCTAAATATTTTTCTGTAAGAGCTGCTTCATATGGCCAATGTCCACCCATA
>CAYPAM010000056.1:0-10378 GCA_964408715.1 uncultured Lachnobacterium sp. | reverse complement strand
AAGGTAATACAGGTCCATATATCCTGTACACCATCGTTCGTATCAAATCCATCCTTGGAAAATACGAAGCAACTGGCAAATCAGCTACAGAATGTGTAGGTACAATGTTAGCAGCACACAATGAACACGAAAAAGACCTGATGTTGTCTCTTTCGCGTTTCAATGCTGTAATTGAAAATGCATATGAAGAAACAGCACCACATAAAATCTGTGCTTATATCTACGAATTAGCAAACGCATTCAACGGCTTCTACCACGGAACTAAGATTCTGTCAGAAGCAGACGAAAATGTACAGAAATCTTATATTGGATTATTAAACTTAACCAAGAACGTGTTAGAAACCTGTATTGAGATGCTTGGCTTCGAAGCACCAGAAAGAATGTAATATAATAAAGCGTTTAGCCGAAAGAACAGAAAAGCCGGAGTGTATGCTTGCATGCGACTCCGGTTTTTTTGTTCTTTAAGGGCGTCGCCCATTAGCGAGAGTCTTAGCTTCGAAGCAGCGAGAAAGGCACGAAGTGCCGAGTCGAGCTAATGAGCTAAACGCGAGCTACTTTCCTAATAAACGTACAATAGGAAATACTTGCATATTTAAATCACGAATTAATTGTGTTAAGATTGTTTTGTGGAACTTTTGGAGGATGATAGGAGGGTCATAATGATTAGAAAAATTATTAAAATCAATGAAGAAAAATGCAATGGCTGTGGCGCGTGTGCATCTGCATGTCACGAGGGTGCCATTGAAATGATAAATGGAAAAGCAAAGCTTACGAGAGAGGATTATTGTGATGGCTTGGGGGACTGTCTTCCTGCTTGTCCGGTAGATGCCATTTCCTTTGAGGAAAGAGAAGCACCAGCATATAATGAGGCTGCTGTTTTTGCTGCAAAGCAGAAGAAGGCAAGTCCTTTGCCATGTGGATGTCCGGGAAGCAATTCTAGGAAGATTGTGAGAGAAGATGCAGAGTGTGCGATGCCAAGCGGTACCATGTCAAGTGTTGCAATGTCAAGTCAGTTAACTCAGTGGCCAGTACAGATTAAACTTGTTCCAGTGAATGCACCTTATTTTGATAACGCGAATCTTTTGATTGCTGCGGACTGTACAGCATATGCTTATGGGAATTTTCACAACGAGTTTATTCGTAATCGTATCACTCTAATTGGTTGTCCAAAATTAGATGAAGGAGATTACGCTGAGAAGCTTACAGCCATTATTGCCAATAATAACATTAAAAGCGTTACAGTGGTACGTATGGAGGTGCCTTGCTGTGGCGGAATTGAGAATGCTACAAAACGCGCATTGCAGGCCAGTGGAAAATTCATTCCATGGAATGTAGTTACTATTTCAACAGATGGAAGAATTATATATTAGACGAAAGTGATAATTGCTAAATCAAATTTGCAATGCTACAATATAGTAGTAAGTAGGCCGACTTATGTATTTTTCTGTACACCGTCGTGTGTGCAACATTCATTCCGAATTTGTATTTTCCATAGTTTGTTCTTAACTATACTAAAAATTCTAATCATTCTTAAAACGAGTCAAAGATTATGAAACAAAATTAGAGGGATAGTCCCTATTTCATTAAAATCAGGGATTGCCTAGGCTTTCCCTGATTTTTATATTATTACAAAGAAGGGAAAGTAAAGAATGAGTAATACGAACGAGAATATTACAATTAACGAAAAGTACAAGGATAGAATTTTCTGTCTGCTATTTGGCAGAGAAGAATACAAAGAAAACATTTTGTCATTATACAATGCGCTGAATGATAGCAATTATGAGAATGTAGATGATATAGAAATCACTACAATTGAAGATGCTTTGTATATCAAAATGAAAAACGATGTGTCTTTTCTGATAGACAGTTATTTGACCTTGTGGGAGCAGCAGAGCACGTTTAATCCAAATATGCCAGTAAGAGGGCTGATGTATTATGGGAATCTCTATAATAGCTATATCCATAATAGGGGATTAAACATTTATAGAGCATCTTTGATAAAGCTGCCGACTCCAAAATATGTTGTATTTTATAATGGAACTACAAATCGGGATTCAATTGAGAAGTTAAGATTATCGGATGCATTTATGCATGAAGACGTAGACCACGAGTTTGAGTGGACCGCAACCATGATTAACCTAAACAAAGGAAAAAATGAAGAGTTGCTGGAAAAATGCAAGGTGCTTGCCGATTATATGGTGTTGATTAATAAGATTAGAGTATATAAGAAAGAGATGGGCAATATCAAGGACGCAGTCAATCGTGCGGTGGATGAATGTATCCAAGAAGGCAGATTGGTGGAGTTTCTTGAGAAGCATCGAGGTGAGATTATGGCAAATGTATTAACGGAATTTAATGAAGAAGTTTTTGTAAGAAGTATGAAGGAAGAAGGTCGTGAAGAGGAGCGAGAAGTGAACATTAATATTTTGGTAGAAACTCTTCGTGAATTTGGTATTACAGATGGTGTAATTTTACAGAAAATGATGGAGAAATATGAAATGTCACAGGAAGAGGCAAAAGGATATCTGGAATAAGTAATTATATATACAACATACATTAACAGGTAAACAGGGGGCGAGTATTCGCTTCCTGTTTTTCGTTGCAAGAGAATTTATAGTTTGATATACTCAAATTTAGAGGAGTAACGCATTAGTTTGGGAGAAAAAGAATGATAAAAGCAGTCATTTTTGACATGTATGAAACCTTAATTACACAATTTGAGAGTCCGTTATATTATGGAGCGCAGATAGCTGAGGATATAGGGCTTCCGGTGGAGGTATTCCTGCCGGACTGGCGTGCAACCGACTTTGATAGAGCGACAGGTAAAAAGACCTTAGAAGAAGTATTTGAAGAACTATTAAAGAAACATAACATATATACAGAAGATCTTTATGATAAAATCGTAGATAAAAGAATTGCTATTCAGGCAGATTGCTTTTGCCATCTGCACGAAGAGATTCTTCCTATGCTTTCAAAAATAAAAGAAAGCGGAGTGAAAATCGGTCTAATCAGCAATTGCTTTTCGGAAGAAGCAGAACTTATTCGAAACAGTGAGTTGTTTCCGTATTTTGATGCACCATGTCTTTCGTATGAGGAAGGAATTATAAAACCGGATTTGGATATTTTCCACAGATGCATGGATAGACTCGGGGTAAAGGCAGAAGAGTGTCTATATGTTGGTGATGGCGGAAGTCAGGAACTAGAAACGGCTAGTTGCCTTGGAATGCATGCTGTTCAGGCAGTGTGGTATAGAAAAGCAGAAGGAACAGGGCGGTTGGCAGAGATTCGTCCAGAGTTTGAGCAGGTGGAAAAACCATTTTATATACTTAGGAGGATAAAAGAATGAATAAGACTTTGAAAACAATATTAAGATGTATATTATGGTTTGCAGTTTCCTTTGGAATGCTGTGGTTATCTGGAATAGGCTTATTGTTTGAAGGAAGTGATCCATTTCAGGCATTACTTATCTTCTCGCTGATTTTAACTATCATTTTTGAAGTAATTGTTCAGTTACATACAGACAATCTAGATAAGATTAAGGCGCTTGAAGCACGTATTCAGGAGTTGGAGAAGAGATAGACATTTGGAGGAAGTGATGCTTGCAAAAAACAAAAGTGGCTGGATTTTATTAGAATATCTAAAGATTGATGAAGAGGAAATTGTAAACTATGACAATGTCACTGGGGCATTCGCAGTTGTGAATGTAAAGGGTCAATATCTAATAGGCTATAATTCTTGGAGACAGCAATGGGAATTTCCTGCTGGCGGTATAGAAGAAGGTGAAACTGCAAGACAAGCTGCTGAGAGAGAATTATTTGAAGAGACCCACCAAGTTAATAATAATTTGGAGTTCAGAGGCTTATTTAAAGTTATGAAGCCAGATGGAGAAATAAAGTATCAAGCAATGTTTTTGTGTTCACAAGAAGAATTAACTCCATTCGAAAAGCATAATGGCGATGAGATGGACGAAATAAGGTTGTGGGATTTAAAAGAGGACATTGGCTATGTAGACGAGTGTGATTTGAAGATGGTTGAGATGGCCTGTGTATAAATTGGAATACGAGGAGATATGATATGCGAGATAAATACGTGATGAATTGTCCTTTTTGCGGTGGGACAGAGATAATTGAGAGTTATCAAACTGGATATGCAACTGTAACTGCGACTAATAATATGTGGGGTGGAGTTGCGCTATATCATTCTATTTGTCGCAATTGCGGAAGTGTAGTAAGAAGTTATGTAAAGGAACCAGAAAAACTGCTTAAGCGAAAAGACAGAAAATGATGAGTCGCAACACGTTAGAGTGTTAGAGCGACCAATTGGAATTGGTGGATGTGATTGCGTAGCAATCCACAGCGTGAGCTGTGAGTTTTCGAAGAAAAAACAAGCAAGTTAAAACGATAAAATGGGCAATTTGACTTGCTTAAAGAAGAGTTGCAGTTTTAAAAAGAGCAAGTTAGATTGTAAAAAACAAATTTCAACTGCTAGGGCTTACGGACAAATTGGTGCCACTGAATATAATTTATATTGGTCATCCGGAAGAGGAACCTGAAGCCCGCGACCAGTATGAAGAAAATCGAGTGCATTATGTGAGATAGAAGGGAGTAAAAATGGGATTATTTGATTTGTTTAAAAAGAAAGAAGAACCAACTAATATTTGGGAGATAAAAGATAAAGATGAGTTTGTTACGGAACTGTGGTTAATCATTGAAGAAAAATGTGGCTATGGTGATAAAATGCATGCGTTGAATGAACAGGAACGTATTTTTTATGTGGTACAGACCTTGGAAATGGAAGTCAATAATGGTGGATTTTCGCAGTTTTTCTATAATGATAGCGGAAATTTGGCAAATGAAATCGTAAATGCATTTCAAGAAATATTTGCATATCATACTGCAGAGATTTGCCAAAAGGCAGTTGGTGCTTTTGAAGGAGAGATTCCTGTTGATAGAGATGCAAGGCAAGACCTTATGGATGAGTTAGAATGCGCAGATGATAGCAAATTTGATGAAATCTTAGATGAGTGTGATGAAGCATTTTACGAGTATAAGGATGATTTATCAAAGTTATGTTATGAGTTTGCAATGAGAAATAGATTTTCATTTGAACAATAAAAGGATTCCAAAGTGTTCGTGACATTATAAAGATTCTTTAGTATAATACAAGATGAAATTTTTAAAGAAAAGGGTTACATAAGATGACAATTAATGAATATCAGAAGCTTGCAATGACAACTTTAAATCCAGCCTTGAATAAAAAGGATGTGCTAATCAATGGTGTTATGGGACTTTGCGGAGAAGCCGGTGAAGCCATTGATATTGTGAAAAAACACTTAGCACAAGGACATGAGTTAGATAGGGAACATTTGATTAAAGAACTGGGGGATATTGCCTGGTATCTTGCTGAAGTGGCAACAGTCCTGGATGTAGATTTGGAAGAGGTGCTTACCAGAAATATCGAGAAATTAAAAGCCAGATATCCGGAAGGATTCAGTACGGAAAAATCAATTCATCGAACAGAGTAGTTATTTCAAAATTGAAATACTGTTGAACTTAAGTCAACGAATAGTCATAAAATTTAAGACAAGTCATATATATAAGTCATAGGGAATTCCCTATGACTTATTTTTATGGAGGAAAGCTATGCAGGAAGAGCTGGTGAACATATTCCCAACGTCGGTAAGAGCTGCTTTGCAGAAGATATGTTGGGAGGGGTTAGAGGAGATTCGTGTGCGAATCGGTTGGCCGATAGAATTTATCTACGATAGCAGCAATCGCTGGTTGCGTGACAGTGATATGGATAGGCGCAAATTGGACGAGATGTTAAATTACATAACGGGGTATTCTGTGTATGCCATGGAAGAGGAACTCAAGCAAGGATATATCACATTGGATGGCGGGCATCGTGTGGGCGTGACAGGTCATGCGACACATAAGACGGGACAGCATGGAGAGTGTCTGGTGACGAATATGCTGGATATTGGCGGGCTTAATATCCGAATTGCTCATGAGAAAAAAGGCTGTGCAAAAGAGCTTGTTCCGCATATAAGAAATAGACAATGCATCTATAATACAATTTTTTTTGCGGCACCGGGCGTGGGAAAGACAACCTATCTGCGTGATACAATTCGTATTTTATCTAGCGGTGATGCGCAAAATTCCGGCATTAAATGCTGTGTAGTGGACGAGCGTTCCGAGATTGCAGCATGCCGCATGGGAAAACCACAGAATGATATGGGGACGCGTACAGATGTGCTGGATGCCTGTCCGAAGGAGGCTGGGATGCGCATGGTGCTCCGTACCATGTCTCCGCAGATTATCGCAGTAGACGAGCTGGGAAAAGAAACAGAGCTTGAGATATTAGAGAGTATCCGTTGTTCCGGCGTGAATATTCTCGGAACAGCGCATGCGGGGAGTTTACAGGAATTATTTACAAATCCCATCATGCGTGGATGTGCAGAAATGGGAATTTTTGAGCGATATGTACAGCTCATTCGTTTGCCATCGGGAAAGCGAAGCTTTCAAATCTATGATGGACAAGGAAATCTGATATGGAAAAAGTAATTGGAATCGCAGGGTTATTCGGTGGAATTATCTGGTTTCTGTACGAATGGGTAAAGCAACAGAAGCTTCACAACAGACGCCTCGGGGAATTGATTGTTTTTCTACAAAAATCAATTTTTGCAATGGAGGAGGAGAATATCCGAATAATTGATTATTTAGAAGGATATCGAAGCACGGATATAAAGCTGGAAGAGACATTAAAGGAAATCGCAAGGAGGCTACGGCAAAACATCTATCCAAGCGGTCAAAGTGTGTGGGAAGCAGTCTTTTGGGAGAAGAAGGATGCATGGAATTTCAGTGAGGAAATTTTTGAACTGATTCTTGCTATGGGTAATGGCTTTTTTGGTAAAAAAAGGAGCGAAAATCTATGCTTCCTGCGAAAGAGTCTGGTACAGCTGGAATCACAGCAGCAAAAGCAAAAGGAAAAGGATGCACAGGAGAGAAAGGTGTGGATTCCAGTGGGGATGCTTGGTGGGATTATGCTGATGATAATTTTGATTTAAGGTATGCGAGGAACGGCATGGGAGTAACAATTATTTTTAAAATAGCGGCAGTTGGCATCATTGTGACCATCTTAGGACAAGTGTTAAAGCATAGCGGAAGAGAGGAGCAGGCATTTTTGCTGAGTCTGGCGGGGTTGATTATCGTGTTGTTTTGGATTGTTCCGTATATAGGTGAGCTATTTGAAACGATGGAAACGCTGTTTATGATGTAAGGAGGGGTTGGTATATTTAAAATCGGTTTATTTGGAGTGCTGGCGGCCATCCTTGCGACAATGATGAAAAAGGAACGTTCCGAGATTTCTATTTTGATTGGAATTGCTACCGGGATTATCATATTCTTTTGTGTTCTGTCGCAGGTTTCAGTTGTGATAGAGTTTTTATCGCAGCTTTTGGATATGGTGGCAATTGAAGAGACATACTTCTTGCAGCTTCTTAAGATGCTTGGGATTGCTTATGTTGCGGAGTTTTCTTCTTCTATATGTAAGGATGCAGGGCATCAGTCAATTTCTGGAATGATTGAACTTTTTGCCAAGCTGTCGATTGTGGCACTTAGTATTCCCGGACTTATGTTTTTGGTTGAGACATTGGAGCAGTTTCTATGAGTACATATTTAGAAGAAGTGATGGAGGAAATTGATTTTAGCTCCATTGAACAATTTATGCAGGGGCACATGCGGACGGAGATGTCCTTTGAAAAGTTGGTGTCCTTGGTCGCGACAGAAGGACTGGATGCGCTTAATGCAGAGAATATTACAACCCTGGTGTTTGACTCACTATTTTATGAGTTATCCATGGCACAGCCGATGTTTGTGAAAATGCTTGTGTTTACACTTCTTTTTTCGGTGATACAGCGTTTTCTTGTGACTAAGAATAAATACATTTCCGATATGGGCTTTTTGTTCATCTATGCAACGCTGTTAGGGCTTCTGATGCAGTCGTTTCTTATGGTAAAAGACGTTGCAATAGATGGAATCAATACGTTGCTAACATTCTTGAATGCGCTGATACCGACCTATGCAGTGTCGATGGTCATTTCTGGTCATGGGGTCACGGGGGCGATGATATATGAGGTGGCATTTGGTCTTGTCTATCTGGTAGAGCTTTTGACGAAAGTGATTTTAAGTCCGCTGGTGCATGTGTTTGTTTTGGTAACGTTTCTCAATCATCTGTTTGATGAGGATAAGCTGTCGAAGCTTGCTAATTTCCTGGAGCATGGAATCCAACTGGCACTGAAAACGGCTTTTGGGGCGGTAATCGGATTAAGCGTTGTGCAGTCCATGCTGACACCAGCAAAGGATATGCTGGCAGATAATACGATTCTGTCTGGTTTGTCAGCTATTCCAGGCATAGGCAATACACTTGGAGCAACAGGGGATGTGATTCTAAGCTGTGGCATGTTGATTAAGAATAGCATTGGAGTTGTAGGACTATTGATATTGGCTTTTCTTGCAGTGGTGCCAGTTGTACAAGTGGGATTGTTCAATATGATGTATCAGCTACTGTCGATTATATTACAGCCGATTGCGGATAAGCGAATCACGGAATGTATATCCGGCGTGGCGCGAGGAGCGAGCCTTTATCTGAAAATGATTGTATATACGATGATGTTATTTTTTGTGTTGTTTTCCATGGTAAGTGTGGCAACAAGTATGGTGAGATAACGATGTTTGATTATTTGAAGAATTATTATGTTTTTATGCTGATATTGATGGTGATGTCTTATCTGGTTCCAAAAGAGGAATACAAGGTGTATATTCAGTTTTTCGTAGGGATATTTGTAATTGTCCTGTTGCTAGAACCGGTACTTGAGGTTATGACGATAAAAGAGCCGACGCTTGTATATGAGATATTTGAAGAACTTAATCAAAAAATAGAGGAGGTATCATTTGAACATTTCATTTTTGAAGGAGAAGGGGAATAAATATATAATAATTGCACTGCTGGGACTGTTGCTGTTGGTGGTAATTTTTCCAACCGATGGCTTGGACAGCTCAATGTCAGCAGAGTATACGGAAAGTGTAGAAGAAAGTGACTTAGAAGCACAGTTAGAGCGCGTGTTATCTTCCATGGAGGGCGTTGGTGATGTGGAGGTAATGATTACGCTGGAAAGTACGCAGTCAAGCCTGTTTGGGGATGATAGCAGCACGGGAAAAGTCAGTGGTGTAGTGGTTGTTGCACAAGGAGCAGGTGACGCAGTTGTTGAGACACGAATTTCTGATGCGGTTAAGGCATTATTCTCTGTTGATGCGCATAAAATAAGTATTGTAAAGATGAAATCACAGGAGGAAGACAAGTGAAAACCAAAATCCATAAAAATCAGGTTGTAATCGCAACACTTGCAGTATTAATTGCGATTGCAGGGTACATAAGCGTTGATAAAGCAGATTTAGGTACAAGTGGTCAGGATAAAGAAGCAAATGCGAGTGGGGATGTGGCAGAAGGAGATACGACAAGCTGGGATGAGCTTGCTTGGGGCGATGCCAATACAGAGATTGCCTCAGGTTCAGAAGAAGAGCTAAATCCGGGAGAATCTGTTCTTACAGGAACGATTATCAATGCTGCAAACTACGCGGCGTCTGTAAAGTTGAACCGTGAGCAAATCCGTGCGCAGAATAAGGAGTCGCTTCTTGAGATTATCAATAATGAGCAGTTGTCAGAGGATGCCAAGAGCGAGGCAGTAGACAAAATGGTTGAAATGACTGCATGGGCAGAGAAGGAAGCGGATGCAGAGATGCTGCTTGAGGCAAAGGGTTTTACCAATGTAGTAGTAAGCATCAGTGATGAATATTGCGATGTTGTGCTCGATATGGGAGAAGTAACAGATGCAAAACGCGCACAGGTGGAAGATATTGTAAAGCGCAAAACAGGCATTTCGGCGGATAAGATAATCATTACACCGATTGATGCCGATGGAAATTAAAGAATTTCGTTGAAAAGAAGAGAAAACTAGGGTATACTATCAAACGGTGCTGTAACATATTTGATGAATATTTGGAGGAATTTTAAGTGAGCAACTTAAGAAAAGAAATAGAGAAAAGACGTACCTTTGCTATTATTTCCCATCCTGACGCTGGTAAGACGACTCTGACAGAGAAGTTCCTGTTATATGGCGGAGCAATCAACCTTGCCGGTTCTGTAAAAGGAAAAGCAACAGCTCGTCATGCAGTATCTGACTGGATGGAAATCGAAAAACAGAGAGGTATTTCTGTTACATCTTCCGTATTGCAGTTTAATTACGATGGATATTGCATCAATATTCTGGATACTCCTGGACATCAGGACTTCTCCGAGGATACCTATCGTACACTGATGG
>CAYPAM010000055.1:0-10526 GCA_964408715.1 uncultured Lachnobacterium sp. | reverse complement strand
TGCGTGTTTAGTACAGGCTGCTGATACAATCAGTGCTGCTAGACCTGGTGCAAGAAGAGAAACATTGGAAACATACTCTAACAGATTGAAACAGTTAGAGGATATTACAAATGGTTATAAGGGAGTAGAGAAATCTTTTGCTATTCAAGCAGGTAGAGAGATTCGTATTATGGTAGTTCCTGAGCAGATCAGCGATGCTGATATGGTACTTATGGCTCGTGATATTTCAAAGCAGATTGAATCTGAATTAGAATATCCAGGTCAGATTAAGGTTAACGTAATTCGTGAAAGCCGCGTAATTGATTACGCAAAATAATTTTAAGTAGTGCAAAATAAAGACCGAAAATCCTGTATTTTTGTTAAATCCGGGGTTTTTCGGTCTTTTTTGTTTCCTATCAAATTTTCTGTTCCATACGTCCTTGTTGGCGTAGCATATATGTTTCAAAATGAGCGAACGTAGTCTACAGGGGATTTAAAAATGATAACATTTCTAGCAGATTTTTACTGCATTTCCGAGTAGATAATCTAAACTTCCTATGATATTATTATATACAAACATTGCATTAGGAGAACGGAGATGGATAACAAGATTAAACGTATTAACCGAGAATTAGTATATAAAGGCTCCATTTTAGATATTTACAAAGACACTATGGATGTAGGCAATGGTAAAATCGAAGAGTGGGACTATGTGGCACACCGAAAGGGAGCTGCCTGCGTTGTGCCGGTTCTTCCAGATGGCAGAATACTTATGGTGCGTCAGTATCGTAATGCATTAGAACGTGACACCCTTGAGGTGCCGGCAGGGGCAAGAGATAGTGTAACGGAAGATACGATGGTGTGTGCGATTCGTGAGCTTGAAGAGGAAACGGGTTATAAGAGCAATAAAGTGAGCAAGCTTCTGGAACTTCGCACAACAGTGGCATTTTGTAATGAGATGGTAGATGTGTATCTGGCAGAGAATCTAGTGCCGGGAGAACAGCATCTTGATGACGCAGAGGATATCAGCGTGGAAGCATATGAATTAGAAGAACTGTTGGACAAGATTTACAGTGGTGTGATTCAGGATGCAAAAACTGTGGCAGCAATACTGGCTTATAGTAATAAATTGAAAAAGTAGGACATATTATAGAAAGAGTATGTAGAGAGGACTCTTTTGGTAATATGAAAAGATTTTTGATAGTGCTTGCCCTGCTATTTTTATCGGGTGTACTTGTTGCAGACTTATGCATTGGTCAGCTTCAGGGGGAAAACATATGGATGAATCTGGAGCTGTTCAAAGCTTATGCATATTCCAATGTTACATTTAAAGAGGTGATTTGGAATATGCTGTATGAGAGAGGGAAGTTGATGATTGCTTTGATTATTCTGGGAATCACACCATTAAGAGAACGACTTCCAATATTTTTTCTATCACTATTTTCCTTTTGCTTTGGATTTTTTCTGATGAGCTGTGTTTCGGAAATCGGATTTATCGGGATTGTGGTTGCACTCGCGTCTGTGATTCCGCATGGCTTCTTCTATGTGGGGGCGTTTGTGGCTTTGACAGGTGGAGCTTCATCGAGAGGGGATTATCAGAATAATGGATTAAGACAAGCTGTTGTTACATATTTATTTGCGGGTCTGTTATTTATAACAGGCTGTGTGATGGAATGCGTGATGGGAGTGCATTTCATACCGTGGGTAATAAGGCTTAGTTTTGTATAAAGTTGTTGCTATGTGTTAAACTGCAAAAAAAGAACAAACCATAAATTGTGGTTTGTTCTTTTTCGTTTAACAATTTTCTGCAATATCATAAATCAATTTCTTAGAATCTTCCCATCCAAGACATGGGTCTGTGATGGATTTGCCGTAGATACCATCGCCGATAGTCTGGCAGCCTTCTTCAATATAGCTTTCAATCATAAGCCCTTTTACAAGTTTATGGATGTCTTCAGAATGCTTGCGGCTATGAAGGATTTCCTTTGCAATACGAATCTGCTCCTTGTATTTCTTGCCAGAGTTTGAATGGTTGGTGTCAATGATAGCGGCTGGATTGATAACATCCATCTTCTCATACATATTACTAAGACGCATCAGGTCTTCGTAATGGTAGTTGGCTATATTCGCACCATGCTTGCTGGTTGCACCACGAAGTACAACATGTGCATATGGATTGCCGGATGTCTCAACTTCATATCCACGATATACGAAGTGGTGAGAGTGCTGTGCTGCATATACGGAATTGAGCATAACGGAAAAATCACCACTGGTAGGATTCTTCATACCAGATGCTACATCAAAACCACTTACGGTAAGACGATGCTGCTGATCCTCAACGGAACGAGCGCCGATTGCAACGTAGGAGAGCAGGTCTTCTACATAACCCCAGTTTTCAGGGTAGAGCATTTCGTCTGCGCAGGTAAGTCCGCTTTCTGCAATCGCGCGGATATGCATTTTTCGCATTGCGATTAAGCCCTCTACCATATCTGGTGCTTTTTCAGGGTCTGGCTGTGAGGCAATGCCCTTGTAGCCTTCACCGGTGGTACGAGGCTTGTTTGTATAAATACGTGGGATGATGATGATGCGGTCCTTGACATCCTCCTGAATCTTTGTAAGACGGCTTACATAGTCGCATACGGATTCTTCGTTATCCGCAGAACATGGTCCGATGATGAGCAGGAAGCGGTCGTCCTTTCCGGAAATAACATCGCAAATCATCTTGTCACGTGTTGCTTTCAATTCTGTTAATTCCTTTGACAAAGGATATTCCCTTTTAATTTCTTCCGGGGTCGGTAATTGATTTAAAAATGAAAAACTCATGATAAACTCCTTAAACCTAAATCTATAACGACTATCTTAATATTTTTTTTTCAACTTGTCAATTTTTGTCATGGTTATTTCATTGCACTTATAGGAGGAAATTTGTTATAATGATAAAAAAGCATCAGAGGAGATATTATGGCAAAGCATTTGGAGATAAAAGGAAAGATTTTCGGGGAAGGAAAGCCGCTGATATGTGTTCCGGTTATGGAAACCGAAAAAGAAGGAATTGTTGCAGAGGTAAGACGTCTGGCTGAAGCGAAGACAGATATTGTAGAATGGCGAGTAGACGCGTTTGCGGGAGTGAATAGTCTGAACGCGATTCGTGATGTTTTGGCAGAGATACAACCATATATTGCCGAAACGGTTTTGCTCTTTACGTTTCGTTCCAAGGAACAGGGAGGCGTGTGCTCGTTGTCAGGCGAGAGGATATATGATTTGCACCAGGTGGCGGCGGAATCCGGAATTGTTGATTTGATAGATGTGGAATATTTCCAATCGGATGATATTGACAGAGAAATCCGCACCTTACAGCGCATGGGCGCCAAAATAGTAACCTCGCATCATGATTTCCATGAAACGCCTTCGGAGGAGGTTATTTTCATGCTGTTAGAACAGATGAAACACAGCCATGCAGATATTGTGAAGCTGGCAGTGATGCCAAACAATACCGATGATGTGCTTCGCCTGCTTGAAGAAACCAATCATTTTCACAAGAGATATCCCCAACAGCCATTGATTACGATGTCTATGGGTAAATTAGGTTGTATATCACGTGTGTCTGGAGAGATATTTGGCTCATGTGTAACATTTGGTGCCGGTAAAAGCGCGAGTGCTCCGGGACAGATTCCAGTAGAAAAATTACAGGTAATTTTGGATGCTATAAATGGCGGAGCATGTTGACTTTTACATGGCTCTTTGATAGAATGATTTGAGTTAACGCAGCCGTAGTATAATGGATAGAACGTAGGACTCCGACTCCTGAGATGCGGGTTCGATTCCCGCCGGGTGCATTTGTCTTTTACGTCATGGAGGAATGTATGAATAACTTATTGGAGAAGTTGAAGAAATTACGCCCTATATGGGGAAAATATAGTAAATACGTATATGTGTGTGGTTTATTTGTTGCAATGCTACTTGTAATGTACTTTTTTACAGGGGAAGAATATATTGCAAATCGTGTTGCCCAGATGAACAGCAAAGAAGTATCGGGTGATGACTATGTTCCGGACAAGGAATTTGAAGTAGATGCATACGAAGCAGTCAACGAGTTGATTTGTACTTATTTCGATGCATATGTCAATGCGGATTATGAGACCTTAGAGGAAATCGCAACACCTGTTTCTGATATGGAGAAGAGCTACATCGGCACAATCTGCCAGTTCTATGAAGAATATCAGAATGTTGTATGTTATACCAAGCATGGACTTTCTAAGAATTCTTATATTGTATCTGCATGCTTTGATATAAAGTTTGTTGATGTAGATGAAGTGGCACCAAGTATGCTGCTGTTTTATGTGCAGACGAATGAAGACGGAGAATTGTATATTAACAACCTCTATTCTGACTTCAACATGCAGTATTCGGAACTTGCAATTAATCGTGATGTTTATACAGCACTTCGTAAGTATTCAACACAGGATGATTATCTGGCTTTATACAATAATACAGAGACGGCTTTTAATCAGTTGATTAAGGAAAATGAGGAAGTCTACATTATGACCAAGCGTACCATTCCAGCAATGCGTCAGGAATGGGAGGATACAGTTTATTATCTGTATGAGGAAGATACCTCTGAAACAGAAGATGAAGCAGATGTGACGGAGGCTACAGAAACTACGGTTACAGAAAGCGTAGAGCCTGAGACAGAGACAACTATAGAGACTGAGCCTGAATCAGAGGAGCCGGCAACAATTTATGTCAAGGTAAATAAGAATGACATCAATGTTAGAAGTGAAGCAAGCTCCAATAGTACAAAGCTTGGTCAGGTTGACAAAGGAACTGTGCTTGAAAAACTTGGCGAAGAGAATGGCTGGGTAAAAGTGAAATACGATGACCAGATTGGATATATCAGCTCTAACTATGTAGATGAAGTAACAGAATAGCATTATATAACGGAGACTGTTTTGGTCTCCGTTATTGAGTTAAAAGGATTAGTTATGGAGAATAACGGCGTAAGAATCAATAAGTTTTTAAGTGAGGCCGGAGTCTGTTCAAGACGAGAGGCAGACCGAAAAATTGAAAATGGAGAGGTAACGATTAACGACCGTGTGGCAGAAACAGGAGCCAAAGTAATGCCGGGGGATGTGGTTTATGTAAATGGCAGACCGGTGCAAAAAGAAGAAGAGATGATACTTCTGGTTTTAAACAAACCAGTTGGGATTGTATGTACTTCGGAGAAAATGGAGAAGAATAATGTTATCGATTTCTTAAAGTACCCGAAGCGTGTCTATCCAATTGGCCGTCTGGATAAGGATTCAGAAGGTTTGTTGCTTCTTACAAATAATGGTGAGATTGTTAATAAGATCATGCGTGCAGGAAATATGCATGAAAAGGAATATATTGTGACCGTTAATAAGCCGGTTACAGACAGCTTCGTGCGTGGTCTTGCAGGAGGGGTGCCACTTGTAGAGTTAGGTACGACAACCCGAAAATGCAAGGTCGAGAAAATCGGCAATCGTAAGGTGCGCATTGTTCTTACGCAGGGCTTAAACCGACAGATTCGAAGAATGTGCGAGTACTTCGGTTATCGTGTGGAGAGACTGGAGCGTGTACGAATCATGAACATTCGCCTTGGAGATTTGAAGCCGGGAGAATATCGTGAAGTGACCAAGGAAGAGTATGAGAAGCTTCTTAGGTTAATCAAGAATTCTTCTAGTGGTCCAGTAGTGAATGCCGCTAAAACAAATTCAGGTAATTCAAAAACGAAAAATAAGGAAGAATGAAATGGCAGACGTAAAAAATAAAGCGCGAATAGAAGAGTTAGTTGTACAATTAAATAAGGCATCGGAAGCCTACTACAATGGTCAGGATGAGATTATGTCTAACTATGAGTGGGACGCCATGTTCGACGAGTTAAAGGCTTTGGAGGAAGAAACCGGACATATCCTGCCGAATAGTCCAACTCAAAATGTTGGGTTTGAAAGTACAAGCGGACAGAAGGAAACGCATGAGTACCCAGCGCTTTCTCTTGCTAAGACGAAGCGGATTGAAGATTTGGAGAAATGGGCAGAAGACCTTCCAATCTGGCTGTCGTGGAAGTTGGACGGATTAACGCTGGTATTAACCTATGATGATGGCCGTCTGGTCAAAATTCTCACAAGAGGAAGCGGTACACAGGGGAAGAATATTACACATCTAAAGAATTCTATCAAAGGATTTCCGTTGGAGATTCCATACAAGGGACATCTGGTAGTACGTGGAGAAGCCGTTATATCATATACAGACTTTGCCGCAATCAATGATATGATTGAGGACGAAGAGGAAAAATACGCAAATCCGCGTAACCTTGCATCCGGTACATTAAACTTAGATGATGCAGAAGAAGTCAAAAATCGCAAAGTGCATTTCCATGCCTTTACCTTAGTGCATATGGACGAGTCGCTTGTGTCGTGGGGCGAGAGAATGAATTTCTTGGAAGAGATGAAGTTTACCGTAGTAGACCGTGAACCTGGTGATGCGAAGACGATTGCGTCCATGATTGAGAAGTGGACAAAGCGCGTAGAATCCGGCAAGATGGATTTGCCGGTAGATGGACTTGTTATCTGTTATGATGACACCGAATATGCTGCCACGGGTAGCGTAACCGGACATCACGCAACAAGAGCAGGATATGCTTTTAAGTGGCAGGATGAAGCAGTAGAAAGCAAGCTGCGTTATGTTGAATGGTCTTGTGCAGTATCAACCATATCGCCGGTTGCAGTATTTGAACCGGTGCAGATTGAAGGAACGACCGTTTCACGTGCATCTCTTTGTAATTTAAGCGAGATAGAGCGTCTTGGCGTTGGACGTGAGTGCACCTTGCAGGTAATCAAGGCAAACAAGATTATTCCAAAATGTATTGCCGTAAAGGACGCTGTTGGCGAAGTGGAGATTCCAACCGAATGTCCGGTATGCAAGGCTGCGACACGCATTCATACAAGTGCGAGCGGAACAAAGACCTT
Organism: uncultured Lachnobacterium sp.; assembly: GCA_964408715.1. Classification (GTDB taxonomy): domain Bacteria; phylum Bacillota; class Clostridia; order Lachnospirales; family Lachnospiraceae; genus Roseburia. Next base: position 3,561 of record CAYPAM010000055.1, on the reverse strand, counting down.
GCATTGTACCAATCCGGATTGTACCGCCAAAAACGTTAAAAAGTTCAGTCGTTTCGTAAGCAAAAACGGTATGGACATTGATGGATTATCAGTACAGACCATGCTTCGTTTTATTAATGAGGGCTTTATCCGTGAATTTGCGGATATTTATTGTTTATCGCAACATTTTGACACAATTAGTCAGTTAGAGGGCTTTGGTGAGAAATCCTGCGAAAATATAGATAAAGCCATTGAAAAGAGCAGAAATGTACATCCTGTGAACTTCATATTTGCAATCTGCATTCCAATGATTGGAACGGATGCTGCAAAGAAAATCGTAAACACGATAGGATTTGAAGATTTCCTAAAACGCATGGAAGAAGGCATCGGATTTGAAGATATTGACGGAATAGGTGGCGAAAAATCCGCGTCCTTATTACAATGGTATGCAAATGCAACCAATCGATGTGCATTAGAGCATCTCTTACAAGTCGTAGAGGTACAAAGGATAGAGAAGGGAAACACAGACAACGGAAGCTGCGTAGGGCTTACCTTTGTGATTACCGGAGATGTGCATCAATTTAAAAACAGAGACGCGTTCAAGGCTTATGTAGAAGCTCAGGGCGGTAAGGTTGCAGGTTCCGTATCCGGAAAGACCAATTATCTCGTTAACAACGATGTGGAATCAACCTCCTCTAAGAATAAGAAAGCAAAAGATTTAGGTGTTCCAATTATTTCAGAAGATACCTTCGTGGAAATGTTTGGAAAATAAAAAACAAAAGGAATTAGTAGAATGCCAATTAAGATTCAGAGTGATTTACCTGTAAAGGAAATATTAGAACAGGAAAATATATTTGTTATGGATGAACATCGTGCGACTCATCAGGATATTCGTCCAATCAGCATCGCGATTTTAAACCTGATGCCATTAAAAGAAGAGACGGAGCTTCAGATACTTCGTTCGCTTTCGAATACACCGATTCAGGTGGATGTATCTTTTCTTATGGTGTCGAGCCATGAGGCTACCCATACATCCATGAGCCACTTGAATAAGTTCTACCAGACCTTTGACGAGGTAAAAGAGCAGAACTTTGACGGACTGATTATTACAGGTGCGCCGGTAGAACAGATGGAATTTGAAGAGGTGGATTATTGGGAAGAAATCTGTGAGATTATGGAATGGAGCAAGTCTCATGTAACCTCAACACTACATTTGTGCTGGGGTGCGCAGGCTGCGTTGTATTATCATTATGGAATTAAGAAGTATCCGTTAGAACAAAAGATGTTTGGCGTATTTGCGCATCGCGTTATGAATCGGAGAGTACCGCTTGTGCGTGGTTTCGACGATATTTTCTACGCGCCGCATTCCAGACATACGGAGGTCAGAAAAGAAGACATTGAAGCACATAGCGACTTGAAGATTCTGGCAGAATCAGATGAAGCAGGTGTTTTTTTGGTAATTTCTGACGACGGAAAGCAGATTTATGTCATGGGACATCCGGAGTATGACCGCTTTACATTGGAAAAGGAGTATCGAAGAGATAAAGATAAGGGACTTCCAATTGAGCCACCGGTAAACTATTATCCGGACAACGATGATACTCAAAAACCATTATTGCAGTGGCGTTCTCATGGAAACCTGATGTACTATAATTATCTAAATTACTATGTTTATCAGGCAACTCCATATGATTTTATACATACAGAGCAGATTTACAAGGATAGGAAGTAGTACCACTTGTTAAAATGAACAAAAACGACTAATTAGGTAACAAAGTTTTGGAGAAAACGTAGGAAATTACTTTTCCTACGTTTTTGTATTGACATTTTTTTAACAATCTCATAAAATTTATTGTAGTTAAAAAATTAACAAAGCATTATGGAGGTACAAAAATGTCAAACACAATTAATTCTGTTGAAGCTTTGCTTGCGAAAATGGAAGCCATGAAAGAAGCGCAGAAGGTATTTGCAACCTATACACAGGAACAGGTTGATAAAATCTTTTTTGAAGCAGCTATGGCGGCCAATGCACAGCGCATCCCTCTTGCAAAGGCTGCAGTTGCAGAGACAGGCATGGGAATCGTAGAAGATAAAGTAATCAAAAATCACTATGCTTCAGAATATATTTATAATGCATATAAAGATACAAAGACCTGTGGAGTTATCGAGGAAGATAAAGCATATGGAATCAAAAAGATTGCAGAGCCAATCGGCTTGATTGCAGCTGTTATTCCAACCACAAACCCGACATCTACTGCAATATTTAAAACACTTCTTGCATTAAAGACAAGAAATGCAATTATCATCAGTCCACATCCACGTGCAAAGGAATCTACCATTGCTGCTGCAAAAATTGTATTAGAAGCAGCGGTAAAGGCTGGTGCACCAGAAGGCATTATCGGATGGATAGACGAGCCATCGCTTGAACTTACCAATGAGGTAATGAAAGAAGCTGACATTATCCTTGCAACAGGCGGTCCTGGTATGGTTAAGGCGGCTTATTCATCAGGAAAGCCAGCGCTTGGCGTAGGTGCAGGTAACACACCAGTTATCATTGATGACACAGCAGATATTAAGATGGCAGTAAACTCCATCATCCACTCAAAGACCTTTGATAATGGTATGATTTGTGCGTCTGAACAGTCAGTAACTGTTATGGAAAAGGTATACAAAGAAGTAAAAGCAGAGTTTGCACTTCGCGGATGTTATTTCCTTAAGAAGGATGAATTAGATAAAGTAAGAAAAACAATCATTATCAATGGTTCCTTAAATGCGAAAATCGTTGGACAATCTGCATACAAGATTGCACAGCTTGCTGGTGTAACTGTTCCAGAAGAAACCAAGATTCTTATCGGTGAAGTAGAATCAGTAGAGATATCGGAAGAATTTGCTCATGAGAAATTATCGCCAGTTCTTGCAATGTACAAGGCAAAGACCTTCGATGAGGCAATTGCAAAGGCAGAGAAGCTCATAGAGGATGGAGGTTATGGACATACAGCATCTATTTATGTACATCCATCACAGACCGAAAAACTCGCAAAGCATGCGGCTGCTATGAAGACATGTAGAATTCTTGTTAACACACCATCTGCACATGGCGGAATCGGTGATTTGTATAACTTCAAATTAGCACCTTCCTTAACCTTAGGCTGCGGTTCATGGGGCGGCAACTCTGTCTCAGAAAACGTTGGTGTAAAACACTTGATCAACATTAAGACAGTAGCTGAAAGGAGAGAAAATATGCTTTGGTTTAGAACACCTCAGAAGGTATATTTCAAGAAAGGTTGTATGCCGGTTGCCTTAGATGAACTTGGCAATGTACTTGGAAAGAAAAAAGCATTTATTGTAACAGACAGTTTCTTATATAAGAGTGGCTTTGTAAAAAATATTGAAGCAAAATTAGATGAAATGAATATCCAGCATACCTGTTTCTATGAAGTAGCTCCGGACCCAACCTTGGAATGTGCAAAAGCAGGTGCAGATGCGATGAGAAGCTTTGAACCGGACGTAATTATCGCACTTGGTGGTGGATCACCAATGGATGCTGCAAAAATTATGTGGGTAATGTATGAACATCCGGAA
>CAYPAM010000054.1:0-10626 GCA_964408715.1 uncultured Lachnobacterium sp. | reverse complement strand
TTGCTCGCCCACGTACAGTCCATCGCGGATTGTCGAAGCGGTTGAAAGACACAAAAACTTCTAGCGGAAAGCTCTTTAAGGACTATGGCATTTTCCTATAACAAACACAGCAGGGGGAGGTGGTGGAAAGCTACATGATAAGAAAACTGAATAAGAGTTCGCTTGCGAACTCTTCGCGCCCGAGCGGAATTGCGTAGCAATTAACTTCCTATCCGCGAGGTGCGCATCCTTAGCGGAGCGTTTTTAATGTGATAGGAATTTCCTATCACATTAAAAAGCTGTTGCGCCACGGATTGCGGGTTCGGAATCCATTTTGCAACAGCCCCATTTTCTTATTCCAGTGTGAGGAATACATCCAGCACGGTTGCCTGCTGCTCATCCCTCGTAATCGTCGCAGTGCCGTCACCATCCTGCTCCCCATAGTTTCCATAGTAGGCGTGATTGCCACCATCGATGATGGTCTCCACCACACCTTCCGGAAGGTTGCTTCGATACTGCTCGTATTTTTCCATATTAAGAACCTTATCCTCGCTTCCATAGAAGCTGTACACATCAATATCCAATACACTCAAATCCTCTGTGCTGTACGCTGCCAGAAGAACCAGATTGTCTACCTCAGCGTCGTGTGAGGCACTAAAGGATGCCGCCATCGCCCCGCCAAGGGAATGTCCCATCATCGTCCAGCCTTCGATATCAGATGCATTTTCCATAATCTCTGCCGCACGGTTCATCCCAAATATTGCAAGCTTCGCAGGCATCTTCACCAGATATACATCATAGCCCTGTTCTGCCAGCGCAAGAAGCATCGGAGCATATGCCACCTCATCCACCTTGCCGCCTGGATAGAAGATGATGCCCTGACCTTCTTTGCCTCCTACATAGGACACCTCTGGTCTCTTTTCAAATAGATAGTACTCATCCTCTTCTATTACGGCAACCGTATCATTGCCAAGAATCGCCGTCTTTGCCTTTTGCGTCGCCTCATAATAATCGTTGATATAGATAAGCCACACAAATATTCCCAACGCAATTACTGCCACTACCGCCATACCTATGAGGACACGCTTCTCGGTTCTATTTAGCTTTTTCTTCGTAGTCTTGGTCATCTTTCTCTCCCATTATCTGTCCTCAACCCGACTCTAGCGTGCGAATTACCAGCACAGCACCTCGGCACCATCCTCAGTGACAAGCACCATAATCTCCCACTGTGCAGATGGCTTGCCGTCCGCAGTATATACTTCCCAATCATTTTCCTCGTCGATGAAGATTTCTACACCGCCCATATTCACCATTGGCTCAATTGTAAAAATCATACCCGGAACCATCAGCATGTCGGTTCCGCGCTTGGTGTTGTAACCAACCCAAGGCTCCTCATGGAACTCAAGGCCCACACCATGCCCGCCAATTTCACGTACAACCGTGTACCCATTGGCGTAAGCATGATCGTGGACAGCCTGCCCCATATCTCCTAAAAAGCCCCATGGTTTGACTTCCTTCAAACCAAGCTCAACACATTCTTTTACCACTTCTACAAGGCGTTTTTTCTCCAGGCTAACCTCGCCGATGCAGAACATACGGGAGGAGTCGCTGAAGTAACCATCCAGAATTGTAGAACAGTCTACATTGATGATATCGCCTTCCTTTAATACAACATCCTCGGATGGGAAACCGTGACACACCTGTTCATTGACAGAGGTGCATACACTGTATGGATATCCCTCATAGTTAAGAGGTGCAGGGATTCCTCCCATCTCGGTCGTCATATCATAAACGATTTTATCGATTTCCGCAGTAGTCATACCTGCATGAATATGCTCTTCGATGTAGTCGAGTACTGCTATATTGATTTTTGCACTCTCTTTGATCTTTTCAATCTGCTCAGGTGTCTTGATGATTTCGCGAGGTGGCACCTTGTGTCCCTGCGCTGCAAACTTTGCAATTTTGTCATCAAATGCCGCATGACATGTCTTATACTTTTTGCCACATCCACACCAGCATGGATCATTTCTTCCAATTTTTGTTGCCATTTTCTTACTCTTCTTTCTTCATTTAATGCTCTAGCGTCACATCTCCAAAATCAATGCGCTCTACTATTTTTTCGTTCACGGAATACTCATATGCACTTAAGAAGTCCAAATATTCCTCGTTGGAACAATCATACTGACTGTATTCTAGTCCATTCATCTGTGTATATATCAACTGGCATTTCTGTGCACAGGCAATCTTGTACATCGCTTCGTACACGTCGTCCCTCGTGATTCCAAGCTTTTCTTCCTTGCCTCCATCTGTCAGGTCATACCAGAAATCCATGACATCGTTATCCAGAATCTCATATTCATCCTCTGTAAAGACAATCGCCATATCCTTCGAAAGCTGATAGAACAGCTCGTCATGAATCGCCATCTGTACCGCCGCATCTCGTGCCGCAATCTTGATAAACTGCCCATTTGTATGTAGTCCCCAGTATTCATTTGTATCCTCTGGATTATACACAACTGCCTGCGAATCTACCACTGCTTCCTGATACGCCACATAGACCGCAAACTCACGCAGGGTAATCGCCTCTCCCTGCACATACGCCACCACCTCGTCTAGCGATTCGTTGTAGACGAGTGGCTGTCGGCTTGTTCCTTCATCCCATGACAGAATTGCCAATATCAGCATAAGTATGGAAAAAATCCACAGTACTCTGTATTTTTTCACACTTTCCCAAAAAATCTTCATGTTATATTCTATTCACTTTCTTCGTATCCGATTACGCGTCGCATCGCAGTAATCGTCTCACAGGTTACCGCTCTTGTACAGGTGATACCGGCTCTTGCAGACTGTGCCTCTACAATTTTGCCATTGCCGATATAGATGGCAACATGTCCCGGATATACAATGATATCTCCCGCCTGTAATTCTGAAAAGCTCACTGCCACACCATAGGTTTTGAATTTCTGTGACTGTCTTGGCACATTCTTAAACCCAAAATGCTTATATATGAGATTGACAAAGCCCGAACAATCACAACCATCCGTCAAGCTGTTTCCACCCCATTTATAAGGATTGCCCACAAATTGCAGCGCATACGCTACAATATCCTCACCAGACACAGTGTTTGGATCTGGGTCTACGTATTCGCTCTCGGTTTCCGTCCCGACTTCTGATTCTGTCTCCGTTTCCGGTTCTGACTCAGAAGAGCTTTGCGTATTCTTTGCGGCCTCCTCCTGTCTACGTCTTTCCTCTTCCTCCTGGCGACGACGTTCTTCCTCCGCCTTTCGTGCAGCTTCTTCCTCTGCTGCCTTTCGCGCAGCCTCTTCCTCTGCCGCCTTTCGTGCGGCCTCTTCCTGAATCAAACGGTTCTGCTCTTCTATGTATTCTGCAATCTCTACGGCCTTTGCCTCTGCTGCGGCTAACTGTTCTTCGTAGTCATCCATGCTTTCCTTCAGCTCTGCCATGGCCTCTTCCAGCTCTTCCTGCTGGTGCTCGTAATTCTCTTGTAGCTTCAGAAGACTGTTCATTTTCTCGTCCAGGCTTTCTGCCAGATCTTGTACCTCGTCCACCGAAGCCGTATACGTCTCCATCAAGTCGCGGTCCGTCTTCTGAATCTGAGAAATATATGCGATACGATTCAAAAGCTCTGCAATTCCCTTGGAACTAAGAATTGCCTCCCAGAAGGAATCCTCCGCGCTGTTCGTATACATATACTGAATGCGAAGCACCATGGCATCATAGCCGTCTGCCTCACGCTGTTTCGCTTCTTCCAGAGCGATAGCCGTCTCGTCAATCGCAATCTGCGTCTCCTCGATATCCTTTTCAAGAATCGCCTTGTCTGCCAGCAATCCACTCAATAGCTCTGCTGTCTCTGAGAGCTCAACCTCGAGTGCCCCCTGCTCTCCCTTAATATTCTCAATCTCGCTGTTTACACCCTCAAGCTCATCCTCCGCCTGATTTTTCTCCTGTTCCGGTGTCGCATAATACACTGACATCCGCGCCGAAGGTATGCCAAGCAAAAACGCGATGACAAGTATCATAGATAGGTTTCTATTCAATTTTCTAGAATTTCTTCTGAAAAAACCTCTCATATACCCTCCATATATGCACACAAAACGACATACTACTTGTTATTATAACACAAAAACAGGCCCCTATAAAGAGCCTGTTTCCTATTCGTCTTGTATTAATATTCGTAGTGATCGATACTTACATCATAGATGACACCATCATAGAAGGATACATCCAAGGACTGGTATTCTGACTGTCCATTGTATTCCCATCTGTATGTAACGTATTCTCCGGTCGCATCTGCATAGATATAATAAGGTGTGCCAAGAACTGCTGTCAGTTCCTCGTAGGTACTTGCTAAGGACACATCACCAAGAATTGTCATATCCATGTTGCTAAGTCCCGTGCTGCCTGCTCCGTCGTAGGTATCTACATTATAGATACAGAAGAAATCCACTTCACAATCGGTGATGTCTGCACTTGTATCTCCATTGTTAGAGATACGAACTACACCTGCATATTCATCACTAATACTGAAATTATAGTTCTCAAAATCGCCTGGCTCAACTACTTCTACAGTTACACTATCGAAACCTTCTAACGTATATCCCATGCCTACAAACGTCTCATAGGACATTGGCACAGAATATGCAGTTCCATTGAACACGAAGTCATCGAAGCTATCTGCCAGACGAACATTGTTGACACCTGGATAGCTTTCTGTTCCGGTAGATTCTGTAGAAAACCACTCCTCGTCATCCCAATTGTAATCAAAACCGCCTTCGTAGATGTCTCCATAGAGAGCATTGAACAAATCCTCATACTCCCCAGCCAGACTTCCAACGAACGATAAAAGTCCGATATACGCACATATCACAATCACCACAAAAGCTCCACCAAGTGATAACAATACCGTAGATACTCTTGCATTCGCCTTGAACTCTGACATCTTACCCTGATGATATGCATTATTGGCAAGACAGGTAAATACCAGTGCCACAATTCCAATAATCGCTGAGGTTGTACCTCCGCAGCAGCATAACAGAATAATTACGATAGAAAAGAACACTTTGATTCCAAAATTATTCGTCAGTGGCTTGCCGTCTTCATCCACCATCACGCCACCAAGGTTCGTGTAGTTACGCTGGCTGTACTGCGTGTTGTTGTATGCATTGTTGTATGCGTTATCCTCGTTCATGTTACTGCTGTAAGATGTGCTCGCATATGGATTAGCATACTCTTCCTGTTCAGGAGCACCATAATCTCTTTCGCTCATAACTGTATCTCCCTTCATTCCTTTGTGTTAGATTCTCATACGAATCTCATTACTTACTTAGAATATTATCATTTATGAACCTGTTTTACAACTAATACTTTTTCCCCCATCTCAATAATATTGTCCATAGTTGCATGATATCTCTTTGCTATATCCCACAGATCCTCGCCTTCTTTTAACGCACAGCCAATCATACCCGGCTGTTTTAAGAGGGCCTCCATATCCAGCGGATGCTCCTCCACAGAGACGACGGTTTCTACAAGCAGATTTTTAAATGCCAACACACCTATTTGGAGGACTGCCTTTACTTCATACTCCATACTATCGAGCAGATTTACCTGTAATTGCTCAATCTTTGCATCCATCCACACATCTGCGTCCTCGGAAAAGTCATCGATTTCAATAAACTGTTCAAAAGGAATCTGACTAAAAGCATGTGCAAAAGGCATTGCATCATCAGCCGTATTATATAGAATATGTACGGTCAGGATTCCTTCTACCTGAATTCCATTTTCCTTTTTCTGCACACGGTCGATGGTAATCCTGCCGCTACAGCCACAAATCTGCAAGATGCTGTCCTGATTTGGCTCAAGCTGCATCTGCTCCATGATGCGCGCCTTGGACAGATTCTTGACCAGAAGCTGGCTGAACTCCCGCGGTGCCTTTTCTACGTGCAGGTCACATTCCAGCGAATAGGCATCCAAGAGCACCTCCTGTAACTCCTCCCGATACACCTGAATATCCGTCGCCAGATTCAGCTCCAGCGCAACCATACGCGTCTCTCCATCATAATCCGTGCGTGGCTCTACAACAATTTCAATCGGTGTCACCTTGCCCCAGAATACTTCATCGCCATTCACACGTGGCAAATCCACCGTTCCACTAAGCGGTACCACCGTTTCAAAATACTCATATTCTCCATTTGTCTCGCTGCGGTACAGCACCACTACCTGGGCATCCATCTGGATCAAAGCCTTTTCTTCCTGCAAGAGAATCTCTTCATTTCGAAAATCCACCTGCGAGAAGAGGATGTCTGCAATATTACTTCTTGAATTTGGGAGCAGCATTTCTTTTTGCAAGCGAAGCATATCTTTCTTGTCTGTCACAAGAGTCATCATTGGAAGTGTTGTAAGCTTCTGCTCGTAGTTCTTGTCTGCAGGTATCACAAAGGTCGCTGGCTTAAGCACCTCTTCGGTGTCCTTTGCAGACATATTGAGCACTGCGCGTACCATCAGTTTTCTGGAATTGATGATTCCTACTGACAGGTCCTCAATCTGCACCTCTGCCGATACTTCATCTTTCTCCTCCATGTCATCCATCACCAGCTTCTCCTGAAATGGCACCTCTCCCACCAGACTTTCGAGTCTGCGATTCTCATCATCACTCTGATACAGCGTGGTAAAGCGCAGCTTTCCTGTAATCCACACATTGCCATTGCCCACCTTGGTGTCCTCTAACTGAATATCACCGTGGGTATAAATCACGCGAACCACATCCGGCTTATTATCTCTTACTATGTAATCATCATCCAGCGTAACCTGTGCAAACGCTTTTGCTTTTATTTTCATATAAAAAAAATCCCCCTACTTCGAACACTTGTATATCAATACATATTCAAAGCAAAGAGATTTTATGCATTTTAGCAAAGCTTCATGCGAATATCTTTTGTAATAATATCTATGTAGCTAAATGACAATAGCTGTGGAGGATTTATTTCATTCTCATCATCCACCAAAATCGTAAACACACTTGGGTAAGCCTTCTGCAGCGTACCAGTCTGAATGTCTACCTTGTTGCGTCCACGATCCAACTGTATCATTACTCGATTTCCGCACTGCTGACTTACAGAAGCACGTACTTTTGAGACATCTTGCTGCTTCATAATCATCCTCCTACCACATATAGTAGCTTTAGTATAGCAAAGCGTTAATGCGATAGCAATAGTACTTAGGTACTAATTATCTCAATTTATTTAACTTTCCGAGATTTGTTTTTTATTCATTGCTTTTCTATTGCTATGTGGTTATAATTACATCGTAAAATCACATAATACATATGATAATAAGAGGTAAATCATGAGAACAATATTAGCATTTGCGTTGATTATTGGATTCCTTTTGTTTGGATATATCCTGCTTGGAATTTTCTGGATTATCCACAAATTTGCTCCATATACAGCAGACATCTGTCAGCTTCGCATCGTGCAGTTTATCCTGAAAGGTGTGGCCTTTCTGGCTGGCGCCGATACCACGTTCATTGGCGAGGAGAATGTCCCAAAGGACGAAGCTGTGTTATACGTAGCCAACCACAGAAGCATGGTTGACGTCGTGCTTACCTATTCAAGATGTCCGGGCTTGACCGGCTTTATCGCTAAGAGTGGCACCTTGAAGGTTCCGGCGCTTCGTGTCTGGATGAAACGTCTCCACTGTGAGTTTCTTGACCGTGACGATATCAAGCAGGGACTAAAGGTTATCTTAAACGCCATCGAAAAAGTGAAGAATGGTATCTCCATCTTCATCTTCCCTGAAGGTACAAGAAACCGTGACAAGGAAGACTTAACAAGCGTTCAGCCATTCAAGGATGGCAGCTTTAAGATTGCCCAGAAAACAGGTTGCAAGATTATCCCTGTCGCTATCACCGGAACAAACCGCATCTTCGAGGATTCCTTCCCATGGGCAAAAAAAGGCAAGGTTATCATCGAATACGGTAACCCTATCACCTTCGCGGAGCTTTCTCCAGAAGACCAAAAACACGTTGGAGCATACTTCCAGAATCAGATTCAGGGAATGCTCATTGAACACCAGAAAATGATGTAATAAAGAGCTGTTGCAAAATGGGTTTTACCAAAACTCCATGGCGCAACAGCTTTTTGTGAATTTTCACCATATAAACTTTAAATTTTTCGAAAACATTCGAAGTATGGATTGATAAGTTTCGAAAACTATTTTATAATAACATAAAAAACTTGATTTCACGCGATTTTTCGCTATGTTCAGAAAGAAAAATGAGGATAAAAATATGGCCACAATCAAAGACATTGCAAACCATTTAGGCATATCCATCAGCACCGTTTCTAAGGGCTTAAATGGTGCAAGTGATATCAGCGAGGATTTACGCCAGCTTGTGCTCGACACAGCTGTCGAAATGGGATACAGCACCAAGCGTTCTAAGAAGGAGGAATATCGTAAGCTCTGCCTTTTCGTAGAGAACATGGATTACGAAACAATAGATTCCTTTGGATATGATTTGGTACTTGGTTTTAAACAGAATGCATTCCGACACAAATGGGATGTTACCGTAGTTACCATTACACCAGAGTTCCAGAAAAAGGAACGTTATGACACCTACCTATTGAAAAACGGATATTGCGGCGCGTTCATTCTAGGACTTGCACTTCCGGACCCTTGGATGGAGCAGCTAAAGACTACAACAATGCCTACTGTTCTATTCGATAACTTCATCGATGACAACCCTAACGTAGGCTACCTTGGAACAGACAGCTACGAAGGCATTCACATGGCTGTGAAGCATCTGGTCAATCTCGGTCATAAAAAGATTGCTTTTATGAATGGTTCTCTCTACTCTCTGGTTGCTGACCAGCGACAGGAAGCCTTTGAAAGCGCAATCAAAGAATACAATGTAGAATGCAACGAGAACATGATGGCGCGTGGCTACTTCGTTGCCGATAGTGCTCACTATCATGTTCCAAGCTTTTTAAAGGAAGGGGCTACTGCCATCGTGTGTGGTAATGACCTTCTCGCGCAGGGTGTTATCGCATGCTGCAAAGAAAATGGCTATCGCGTCCCAGAGGATGTCAGTGTCATCGGCTTCGACAACATCCCAATCTCTGCAACTACCGAGCCGCCACTGACCACCATTGCCCAGCCACGTAACGAGCTTGGCAAATACGCATACTTCATCCTGAATTCGCTGATTCTTCATATTGCAATCAGCAAATCACTTCTCCGCCCACAGTTTGTAGAGAGAGAATCTACAACAAGGGTGCGTGTAGAAATGCCTGCTGATACAGACACCACAGGTACTAAGTCTGGTGCGGCTACTACAGCGAAGAAGAGGGGCAAGAATGGCAAGAGCGGCAGCTCTAAGAAGTAAGCCTATGAAGTTATTGCTTTGAAATTATTACAGCTATGAGTTAAGGATACATTGCAATTTCTTGCAATGTATCCTTATTTTTATGGGTTCTTGTTCTTCGTCAGATGTTCCAGCAAGTTCGAAAGAGGGGAATAGAACAAGATAATTAAGAAACGATGAAGATTCGCAGAAGGGATGGTTAAAACGGCTGTGGACGTATTGCACATACGAAATTGTGTTGGTAAAATGAGGATATTTCAAAGACATAACTGGCTATTTATCATTTGATTATAAATCTCCTGATAGAAAAGAGGAACATATGGCTATTTACAAGAAAAAAGAACCCATCACCAAAATGCGACTGTTTCTGCGAACTGTACGAATCATAGGGTTTGTGGCAGGTGTGATCCTGCTGATTTTATTTTTAATCCCATACATGGCGGTAGGAATTCTAAACATTGGCAACGCAACCGGAATTCTGTTGTCGCTTCTACTGATTGTCTACATGATATGGATGCCAAGAGTACACACCTATCTTGCAAAGCTATGGCAGCGCCGTGGCGCAAAAGCCCCAATGATAACGATTAGCGTGCTAGGTATTATTATTGCGACGCTGGCGGTCATTGAAACTGGCTGTATGATTGGCGCATGTGCAAAACCTGCATCTGACAATGCCACAGCAATCGTACTAGGATGTAGGGTGTATGGGGAACGTGCAAGTCTTTCCCTAGAAGAACGACTAGAGGCAGCGTATACATATTTGGTGGACAATCCCAAGGCGGCTTGCGTGGTATCCGGCGGACAAGGCGCTGATGAGGCGATATCCGAGGCGGAGTGCATGTACCGCTGGCTGGTAGAAAAGGGCATTGACGCATCCCGTATCTATAAAGAAGATGCGTCCACATCAACGGAAGAAAATATTGCTTTTTCTAAAGAAGTAATCAAAGAAAATGAGCTAAATGAGAATGTTGTCATTATCACAAGTGAATATCATACCTACCGCGCAAGCATGATTGTAAAAGAAAATGGTTTGTCTTACGGTGTTGCACCAGGTCATACCGCGATATGGCTTCTTCCTACTTATTATGTAAGAGAATTGTACGCAATTCTGGCGGAGTGGATATTATATTAGAAGAAAAATGAAATTTCACTTGAGTATTTAAATGGATTATGCTATACTCTAACCTTGTCAGGAGAAAATATTTTCTTCTCAAATGGGCAGATTCCCGAGTGGCCAAAGGGGACAGACTGTAAATCTGCTGCAAATT
>CAYPAM010000053.1:0-10710 GCA_964408715.1 uncultured Lachnobacterium sp. | reverse complement strand
CCATCTATACCGTCTGTTCCGATATTACTGAATGCTGTAATATCATCATTCAAAGGAAACATCTGCATAATTCTGCTGCTGTGCAGAATTCCTGTATGCAATAAGCTGTGAGAAGGGATACGTGCTGCCAATTCTCTCATTGCTCCAAACGCACACAAGGATTCTTTATCTGCATCAAATGTTGCAGAAATATTCTTGACATAATTATCAATAGCCGCTAACTCATTATATAATACCATATCATTCCTTGCGTCACCTGCAAGCTCTGCCAGTCTGTCAAAGAAATAATATCTTGAGCACTCAAATACCTTTGTTAGATTTTGGAATGGATCAACAATCACTCCATCATCCGTGATACACCAGCTCTCACAGGTGTTTTTAATATTTCTGAGCAAAATTTTGAGTCTTGAAATAAAGTTTCCGCCAAAGAAAATCACTATATCCGGTCCAATTTCTCTTAAAACAGTAGCTGATATCGCCTCTGCAACAAGATAAGTATTCATGGAACCTTTGCAATGAATGTTGGAAAAATACTCTGTAGCAATTACACAATTGTATTTCTCAGCAAATTGCTCCATCGCCTTTATCTGCTTGGATGGCGCAGGGCTATCACTTCCACATACAATAAGAATCTTCTTTGCTTTTAATAATTTATCAGATACCGCTTTCCATTTTTCACTGCCAGATTCAACATCAATTCTTTCAATATAGTTATATACAGGCAGTTCAGGGGCGCTAGCATCTGCAATCTCCTCAATTGTCTGATTAATTGGGAAATTAATCTGCACCGGTCCATTGCCATGTCTCGTCAATTCAAGCATAGCTTCGTTTACCAAACGAGTACAGTACCACTTATCATTATCATTTTCAACAACTGGAAGATTAACACACTTCTTACAAAAATTCTTATACATGTCAACCTGATTAATCATCTGGTCTTCTAGCTGTCCCAATCGATATGGGTCTCTATCGCCTGTAAGAACCAAAAGTGGAACATGCTGATAATATGCTTCTGCAATTCCAGGTACGTAATTACAGGTTGCCGTAGATGAGGTACACGCGATAGCTACCGGTTCATTTAATTCTTTTGCAAGACCAAGTGCGTAATAAGCCGCACTTCTTTCATCTACTACAGAATAACATGTAAAATATGGATCATTTTCTACTGAATGCGCAATCGGAACATGTCTTGTCCCTGCTGACAATACAATATGTTTTATTCCATGTTGTTTCATTAACGATAAGATAATTTGTACATTTTGTATTTTAGAATACATACCATATTCCTCTCTAATTTATCTGTTTTATTAAATATTCAATGGAAGCATTTCTTAAGTCATCAAGTTTTTTTCTTGCTTCCATATAATCCACTTTCATCTCTAACGCTTGTAATGCATCCTCTTCATTCGTCGCATAACAATTCGAAAGTCCGATTTTATCAAGTATTTCTGTTACTCTGTATCCCGTATGAGAATGTGGAATTGTCACAAAGTCTTTTTCAAAATTAACCGAAAACGCAGTTCCATGAAAGGAATTTGTGACAACGTACTCTGCATTTTTTATATACCACAGAAATTCTGCCGGACCACCAATTCGATTATCTTTTATTTCACGATTCCCATTCTGCGGATTTCCGTTTACATCAATAACACGCAGCCCTGTCTTCCTTCCCAATTCTTCCGCTACACGATTAACCTTTTGCTGACTTTCATCAGGCATTGTATAGGTCAGAATATATGGTTCGTCACACAACTGTTCTGTTGGAATATACTTTTCGTAATCCTCTTTACACAATAGGAATGTTGGGTCAACATCAATATGCATTTCAACCTTATTCTCTGTTAACTCATTAATAAGATTATACGCATCATTCTCTCGCAACGAAATAGCATCTAATTTCATAAGTGATGCTTTTATCGTCTCAACCGGTTCCCTCATTGCATTAAAGCTTACACCCATTGAAAATGTGATTTTCTTTACGTCTTCATTCCCGAATTCCAAAAGATATGCCGGATCAATCATGCCATCTGTGATTTTAGCATTCCATAACTGATCACTTCCACTAATATAGACATCACATTTTGGTGGTTTCTCCTGCAATTGTCGAACCGTTCTATATAACACAGTCTCATTTAAGTGTTTTTTCACAAAGCTTGTAAAATACGCATCTTGTTTCTTGCGTTTTGGATAATATCTCCATGAATATACAGTGGATGCAAATCCTCTGCCTCCTCTATACATACGTTTTAAAAATGTATCGTTTGCGCCTTCTTGTTTTGCACATTTCTTAGCATAATAAATTGGATTTTTTAAAGGAGCATATCTATTCTTGTGATACCATGGCTGATAATTAATAACACACACCTCATGTCCTAACTGTGTCAACTTCTCAGACAAGGCAAGACATTGAAGCACAGCTCCACAGTTATACACAAAATGAAATGTAATTATACCAATTTTCATATCCTATCTCCACCTCGCAATTTCCACAAAAATAATATCATACTAACAACGGTTATCATTCTATAACGACAGGCAATTGTAAGATATCTTGTCATTCTCACCTTGGAAAGTCCCGCTTCGTTTATTACCCTCTTTGTTTCTTCATAGTCCAACATATCTTTGTATGCTTTTCTTTTTTCAAGAAAACTCATAGAACTGGTAGCTATTTTTTTCATATTATTGAATGTAACTATTAGAAGAATAGCATCTAATTTTTTAATATATTCTTCCATATCCAATTCTTGGAAGAAGCTTACCCTCTCTCGATATCCATTTAATAAATCTCGATACAAGGACTTTTTGTATGCTTTAGAAAGAGAATTCGAAACCTGTCTATAATGGTATAAATTCTTCTTAATCGTAATCGCTTTTCTTATGTGCCTGTAGTACAAAAGATTAAAGCAACAATCTTCTTCATAGGTAATTCCCATCGGGAATTCTATTCCATGCTCAATAATAATGCTCCTTCTATATAATTTTGCCCAGATAGATACCCCTGATAAGCTTGTTTTAGGTACCGTAAAAAGAAGTGCTACATCCTTCACACTTTCCAATAACTGTACATCTTGCGTTCCAAGCAAGTACATTTGTTGCTTCGTAGGATCATCATTATAAAAACGGTCAAAACCGCACAATGCTAAATCCACCTCTGGGTTCTCAAATGATTGAAGAAGTTGCTCTAAATAGTCTGTCTCTATCAAATCATCTGAGTCAACAAATGCGATAAATTCACCTGCCGCATGTGTTAATCCAAAGTTTCTAGCCCCTGCAGGTCCCATGTTTTCATTATGGAATACCCTAACCCTATTATCTTCATTTGCAAAACCATCACACAACGACGGACTACTATCACTTGAACCATCATCTATCAAAAGCAGTTCATAATTCTTATATGTCTGATTCAAAATACATTTAACGGTTTCCGCCAAATATTTTTCTGCATTATAAACAGGCACAATGACACTAATACTTTTTTTATCATCCATTACGACTTCGTAATCCTTTCGTATTCTGTTGATACTTCGTCAATATCTCCAAACGACACCACGTGTCCCTTATTTAGAATAATTGCTTTATTGCAAATCTTACGCACCTGTGCTAAAGAATGGGAAACAAAGAGCACTGTTGTTCCGTCATTAATAAGTTCAAGCATTTTATCTTCGCTTTTCTTTCTGAACTTTGCATCTCCAACGGATAAAACTTCATCCAAAATAAGGATATCCGGCTTTACTACTGTTGCTATGGCAAAACCTAATCGAGATCTCATACCAGAAGAATAATTTTTCAATGGTACATCCATAAACTTGCCCAGCTCTGAAAATGATTCTATCTCATCATAATGTGCTGCCATAAATTCACGATCCAAGCCCAAAACAGAACCATATAAAAACACATTCTCTCTACCCGTGTACTCCATGTCAAATCCAGCTCCAAGTTCTAACATTGGTAATAATAAGCCGTTTTTTTTCACAGAACCTTGTGTAGGTTTATATACACCAGCAATTACTTTTAAAATAGTACTCTTTCCTGATCCATTTAATCCCAGAATTCCCAGACGGTCCCCCTTTTTCAATGTAAAGGATACATTTTGTAATGCCCAGAATTCTTCGCGTTTTATTTCTCCTTTTAGACTTTTAATCAAATAATCCTTCAAACTGTCTACTTTTTCTTCTGCAAGATTAAACTTCACACTCACATTATCAACAACAATGCTATCTTCTCTTTCATCGACAAAACCTTCCATATTCTCATCATCGCTATCCTGTGTGCCAATAACGACATCTGATTCTTCCTCTACCTTTTCAAGTTCTAAACCATTGGATGTGCGTACAATTTCATACCCGTCTCTTATTTGTCTGGATGGACGCACGTGTTCCAGTACGCCATTACGAGAGATACCTATATGTTCGATATCCCACTCCTCAGCCCCCAATGAGCATGTAAAGGTAATTGTTTGCTTAGTATCACTTAATGGAATCCGTACATCAAAAGCAATATATTTGTATGTTTTATTGTCTAAAGGCAATACGGATACATCTACGGCTTCTTTTTGTATATTAGCCTTAATACGTGTTTCTCCACAAATAGCATGGACAGAAACATCTCCTATAAGTATCGCACAAACATATCCTTTTACATGTAAACTTCCATTTAGTAAATCAATATCTTGAAGATTAATTTGTCGATTATTGACAGAATCATAAATTAAATGATTATTCCATACTAATCTATAGTCATCATCGTATGTCGCTTTTTCTAAAATATCCGTATCGTACTTTAAGTTTAAAAGGTAAATTTTCTGCCAAGCTTCGTAAAAATCACATTGCAATATTACTTCATCTGAAATTTTCAAAAGAAGCTCTCTATTGATACTGCAATATTCTTCATATTCTTTTGCTGTTAAGATTTCTTTGGCAGCATTTGTTTTAAAAAAGACTCTCCACTTAAAATCCACGAGTACAAGATACTGCAAATAAACAGACGCTTCCTTATCATTTAAATCTAAAAAATAACGAAATACCTTATTTGGAACATCCAAGTAATATTCTTTATTTGCAGAATTATCTATATCTGGTATTGCAGAAGCATATTCCTTTGAAAATCTTTGCTGGTAATATTTAGCTTTACTAACTATACCTATGCGCTTCTTATTTAATAAAACTTCATTCACAAATTTTATATCTTCACCGTAAATAAGAGTTTCGTCAAATATATACTTTTTGGCAACTTCCGTTCTAAAGAAGGCCTGTGATACTCTCGTACATACCTCAAACCATTTTGCATCCTTTAGATTAACCGTTCTATTTCCTTTTTTAAATTTGCCATTTAAATAGTGAGGTCCTTTATGAACACCATAGCTATATACCGGAACAACAGCTACATCCACATAATCCTGAACCACTCTAAAATACTCGTAAATCTCACTACACACATCATTTGACAAAACATCACCGGCATCTACAAAACCTAACAAATCACCGCTTGCCTGTTCCATCCCGATATTTCTTGCCATAGATAAATTTAGATTTTCTCTTTTTATATAAATAATATTTTCCGGATATGCCCCTACATATTTTTCGCAAATTTCTTCCGATAAATCACAGCCTCTGCAATCCACTAAAATTAACTGTATTCTTTTAAATCCCAGAGTTTGTCCAATAATACTTTTTATACATCTTTCTACAAACTCTTCTGTATTATATATAGGAACGATAATACTAAATATATAGTTCATTATTTGATCCTCTCTTTTCCTATGCCCCAATTATATGTGTAAAATAAATTCGTCTTGTTTTTTACTAAAAACTCCACACCCAATTACAACAGATAAAAGCGTAAACCCGATTGCATAGCACACACCAAACGTAGATAGTGGTTCTCCAAAGATGCAACATCTAAACATATCAATAATTTGATACAATGGATTCAATTTCAATATCCATCCGATGTCACTACTTAACATTTTATCCGGATAGTAAAAAACCGCACTGGCATACATGATAATTGTCATAATAATACTCCATAAGTATTCCATATCTTTAAAGAAAACACCTATGGTCGCTAACAGCAAGCCTATACCTAATGCCAACAAAAACAGAAGCACTAATGGCAACCATATCATTAAGATATTTGATGTCGGATATACTTTTACCACTATGGCAACACCAAATAATACAATTAACGAGATTAAGAAAATAATGAAATTATAAATAAGTACCGACAAAACATATAGTACTTTTGGAACTTCCACCTTTTTAATCATAGATGCATTCGCTCTTATAGAACGCAATGACACATTAGTAGCCTGCGAAAAATAGGTATATAGCAATCGACCACATAGAATATACAATGGGTATGTAGGATCATTATTATTAAACAAAGTTCCAAAAATAACCGTAAGAACAATCGTCATTAAAAGTGGTTCTAATAATGACCATATAATTCCCAAATAAGACCTACGATACTTTAACTTAATTCCTTTTATGACTAATTCGCGTAATAAAAATTTGTATTCTTTTATATCGCTAAAAAGTTTAAACATTTTTTACTCCTTATCCTTATTCAAGCAACTTATCTGCTACCATTCCACCAGCTTTAGGCATTAATAACAACATTGTACCAAACATAAAACGTTTAATATTTTTTCGCTTTAAGAAAGTTATTTGAAAAAACTCTCCATAATATCTTCTCATGTTCTTGCGAATCACCGCTGCCTCTTCTGTATCAACGTCTTGTCCAATTTTATGCAATCGATATACTAGAAGCAGAAGCAAGGTGAACACATAAAAGCAATGGTTTTTTACAATGTCAATTGCTTCTTTATCCAACTGTTCAATGTTATCTGATAACATTTTTTCACCTTTTACAAAAGTGTACTTGTTTTGAAACTCTTTTAGGCTATGCTCTTCACTCTTATCTTTAACCGACAGACTGCCAACCCTTATACGATAGTGATAACCTTCATAATCCAATATTCTCATTTTGCATAAATGCCTGATATTAGATATATAAAAGAGAAAGTCTTCTGCATAACACACTTCTTCATTAAAAAGTCTCTCTATACAGTTTGCACGTATTAGTTTCCCCCATACATAGCCAAATTCCGAGAATATATATGCCATCTCTGCGGATTTCGTTACAACCTCCGGTAGATTCCTCAATGTATCCGGCGTATTACAACATACAATATCTGTATCACCCTCACATGCTGCAAGGAGTTTTTCTATATAATCAGCGTCTATCCAATCGTCTGAATCTATGAATGTGACAAACTCTCCTGTCATATTTTTCAGTCCCAAATTGCGAGCTGAAGAAACCCCCGCATTTGGTTGTGAAAGAATTCTTATTCTTTCATCTTCTGCTGCATATTGTTTGCAAATCATAAGGCTATCATCCTGCGAACCATCATCAGCTATAATAATTTCCAGGTTGTTATAGGTTTGTCCTATGACACTCTCTATACATTCACAAATATACTCCTGCACATTATATACGGGAATAATGATACTTACTTTTTTATCCAACATCATATATCCTTTTATATCTTTGCTATTACCTCATATATATCAAAATATCTCACGTCTTTATCTCAAGACATAGAATCTCACACTAAATAAGTATAACAAAGGGTAGAAAATTTAGCAAGCGCTTTGCATATTACCGACAAAAAAACAAGGTTTACGACAACTTTTCACGTCGTCGCAAACCTATAAAATCATCTTCTCCGCCTGCTTATATTTATCCTAATATTTCCATGAACTCCTCTCCTGTAATTGTTTCTTGTTATACAGGTGTTTTGAAAGTTCATCTAATGAAAATCAATTTTTCCTTATCTGTTAAAATAGCATTCTTCTGATATCCAGCAATTACAGCTTCTATACTTTCTTCTAAGTCTGCTTGTGTAGAATTTTAACTCCATTCATGCTATTTCCTCACCTTCTTCATCCCTCATATATCCTACAATCATCGTTACTATATCTAATACTGTTTCCACAATCAATGATACCCCTGTGAATATCCAAAGCACTGCTGTTGATGAAAATGGAGAACTCAAAATTATTATTGCACATATAATGGAAACAAGCGCATTAATTCCGCTCATAATCCACTTCTTATTTTTTAGTCGAAGCATATCCACCATAAGTTGTATTTTTGACATTCCTGTAACAAGCATACCAATTCCATAAATAACAGTAAGAATTGGGAATGTCACAATAAACCAATTATATCGAATGACGAAAAACAGCCCCATAACTATTAATATTAGTCCAAGCATAAGCAAATTCCCTTTTTGGGCTTCCGCCGGCTCTAATCTAAAATACTTATAAATACTTAAAATCCCTGCTGAGCACAGGACTGCCCCTGCTAAGACAATAATTCCAGATGTAAACCCGACAGGATTAATTAATAGCAATATTCCTACTATAAGCTCTACCAAACAAAAAATAATTTCCTTTACATTTTCCCTAATTAACTGCATGTTTTTCTCCTTTTCTTTTGTACACTAGAGAACAACACCTTTATATCCATTTCCATTATTCTGCTAATGTTGATTTTTCTACATATGGGTATTATAATATTTCTATCTGTAATGCTCAATTGCCAAACGCTCAACGTGCGCGGAATATTCAACATATTCTTAGAAATGAGGATTATAAATGGATAGAAGAATTATAAAAACGAAAGATGCAATCAAAACAGCATATATAGAATTACTCAAAAAGGACACTGCACCTAAGATAACAATTACCGAAATAGCCCACAAAGCAAACATTGACAGAAAAACCTTCTATTTGCACTACAACACTACAGATGATATTATGTGTGAAATTATAGAAGATGATTTTTCGTATCTCAAACTAGAATTAAATAAAAATAATCTTAATATACATCCCATTGATGCAACGTTAATTTTACAACATATGAATGTGTGTATTATGAAGGACATTGAATTCTTTGAATGTATTGCCAACCGCTCAGACTTTGACCTTTTTGCAAAGAAAATGAAAGAGATTCTTGTTAATAAAACAATACAAACTCTTTCCGAATCAACCAACCTTTCTTTAATAGAAATCACCATTTATAGTAAATTTTTTATATCCGGCATTATCGATATCTATTCTGATTGGTTTAGGAACAAAAACAACATCACATTAGATGAATTAGGAAAACTGACAAGTAATTTAATTAACAGCGGAATGCAAATTTTAAAATAATTGTATAAATATTTCAAATAAACGATAAAAACCACCAGCTCTATGAGGGTCGGTGGTTTTATCATTATGATATTGTAAGTTTAGAAATTACGATCAATTTCAGGCTATGCCTTGTAATCTAGTATCTTCATATGTAACTGATCATATAAATCTCTATAACGCATCTGCGAGCCTTCGAATTTTACCGCCCCAACATACAGGTTAAGCGGTATCTGTTGTCCCTCGTAAATGATTGGCTGTCCATTGTTTGCTTTGATTCTGTCACATATATCTTCTGCATATGCCAAATCTTCACTATTGGTCAGCATGACAAACTCATCTCCACCGATACGGAACACGATATCCTCTTCACCCGCTTCACGCTCCATACGATTTAAAGATTCCAAAATTGCAATATCTCCTGCCTTATACGCAATCTCATTGATTGGAATCAGGTTTTTAATATCACAACATACAAAATAACAATCTTTTCTCTGTCTAAACAAATCATACATTTCACTAATATCTAAGTGTCTGCGATTACCCATATACGCACCTCCATCTTGAATTGGTGGAAGAAGCCGCGGAAACAATTCAAAAATATCTTTTCGCATTTTAAAATCCGAAGGATTACAATTCCAAACGCCCTTAAAGGCTCTTGTAAAGGACTCATTTGTGCTATAGCCACAGGCAATCGCCACATCTAAAATATTGGTCTCTTTATCAGACACCAGCATTCTGGCAGCAATAGTCATCCTGCGCTTAATCATATATTCACGCACACTTAACCCGCTGACATGGCGAAAAATCTTCTCTAAGGCTGACTTCGAGCAATAACAGGCCTCTGCAACATCCTGCGTTTTGATTTCATTCTGCAAATTTTCCTCAATGAATTCTAACGCTTTAGCAAGAATTTCAATATTGTTCATAACGACTCATTCCTTAATATAATAGAAGTACTTCTTGTAGTATACTATAACAATTTGAATTGAAGCAGGCTTGACTTTTTGAGTTTAGTTTATCAAAGGCTGAGTATAATTATGGGCAGTTTGTACCTAATGATCTCAAACCGCCCCGTAATACTACTAGTTTTATTTATTCCTTAATCCAATCATTTAATAATTCAATGATTTCCTGATATTTTTTAGATTTCACCATAGGATTTCGTTTTAACTGACTCATGGCATGCATAAATTGCTTGTTGGATTTTTCCACAATTTTGTGGCGATGAAGTTCGAGTTTTTCTAAAAGTTCTACACGATCTGGTAATTCATCAAATTCCAGATGAAGAATATATTCTTTTATCTTATTGATACGCTCTTCATTTTTCCAACGTAATCGCTCTACATTATATGTGACATTCTCTCTCACACTACGCTTTATATCGTGCCAATCTTCTATATCCGGAATTGGCGCAAATGCAACAATTGCATCAAATCTACGTTCCAAACGTCTAATAGGTGCTAAAAAATAAACTTTTTCTCTTTTTCCTATGCTTAATTATAATATATTA
>CAYPAM010000052.1:0-10840 GCA_964408715.1 uncultured Lachnobacterium sp. | reverse complement strand
CGACCTCTCCCTTGGAAAGCAAGACAACCGTCTCCACATGCATGGTATGCGCAAACTGATCGAAGGCTCTGACCCTCTTCAGCTCATATCCGCCATCGCATAGAATCCGCAAATCCCTTGCCAGGGTTGCGGAATCACAGCTTACATACACGATTCTCTCTGGCTGCATTTTAAGCATGGTATCCAGACACGCTTCGTCACAGCCCTTACGCGGTGGGTCGACCACGATAACATCTGGGTGGAGCATAGCATTGTCAGCGTCTTCACTCTCTGCGCTTACATTGCAATCCCCTGTAGCCAGCTTCTTGTAGAACTCCGGCAACACTTCTTCCGCTTTTCCCACGAAAAACTCTGCATTGCCAATCCCATTCAACGCCGCATTATTCTTTGCATCTTCGATTGCCTGTGGTACAATTTCCACACCATAAACCTTCTTCGCTTTCTGCGCCAAAAACAGTGAAATCGTACCAATGCCGCAGTACAGATCCCACACATGTTCATTGCCGGTAAGTCCCGCATATTCAAGCGCAGTGCTATATAGCTTCTCTGTCTGGACAGGATTAACCTGATAGAAGGACTGGGGCGAGATGCGGTATGCTACCGCAGTATCTGTAAGCGCAAACTCTTCCGATGTGCCTACGATAGATGCGCCTGTGATAGAAGCATCCGTTACGAAAGAGCCCGTCTTACGCAGATGAATATAATCGGTGATATATGGTTGTCCCCAGATACACTCCGTCACCTCACCAAGAATGACATTCGTATTCTTAGTATTGATGTTGATCGAGATGGAAGTCATTCCAGGCACTCCTGACAAAGCATCAATTAACAAACTCTGCGCTGGCAGCTTCTTGCCATTGATAATCAGGCACACCATGATTTCCTTGGTTGTAAAACCAAAACGGATAAGCACATGGCGAAGCAAGCCGTTTCCTGTGGTTTCGTCATAAGCGGTCACTCCGTTGGTAATCATCCAATCCTTTATGATAGCAAGAATTGGTGCATTTTCCTCCACACCAAGCAAACAATCCTCTACCGGAATGATGCTGTGGGTTCTTGCTGCATAGAAGCCTGTTACGACATTGCCCTCTTTATCACAGCCCACTGGAAACTGTGCCTTGTTACGATAGCGATAGGGCTCGTCCATCCCCACAATTGGAAGCATTTTGGCATCAATCTCTTCTTCGGAAAAGCCACCAATGCGAATCAGATTGCCACGCACCTTCTGTGCCTTGAACTCTAGCTGCTTCTCGTAGGACAACGCCTGAATCTGACAGCCACCGCAACGACGGTGCAGCTCGCACTTTGGTTCAACACGAAAAGTGGAAGGACGTATAATCTCTTCCACTCTTGCATAACCGTAATTCTTTTTCAATTTCATTGCACGGGCTAAAATCACATCACCAATCAATGCGTCTTTCACGAAAAAGGTCATACCATCGTAGTGACCAATGCCTTCTCCATCTACGCCCATGTCTGTTATTTCCAAATCGAAAATATCGTTTTTGTTCATCATACTCTCCTGAAGTCTCTTACATCATTTGCTTTATGTAAAAGATTTCGTCACATCTCATTTAACAGCTCGTCTTACGGAAGTTTGACTCTAACAATCTGTTATAGCCCTGCCATTCCAGATTGTTGTCGCTAACGCCTGCAAGCAGCTCCTTCATGGTCTCCATCTTCGCATCCAGATTATCCGCAAAGCTTAGGCACAATGCTTCTACGAGCGCAGGCTTCTTTGGCGAACCAAATTCCAATTCTCCATGATGCGCTAGGATACAATGCTTTAACTCATTTGCAAGCACAACCGGGAAGCCGTCGATTTTCTTGATTTCCTCACCGACCCATTCGCAGCCGATGACGATATGACCAAGAAGCTGTCCCTCGTCCGTGTAGTCGTTTTCTGGGAAAGTGGATAATTCTGCTAGTTTTCCAATATCATGGAACATCGCCGCAGTAAGAAGCAGGTCACGATTCAAAATCGCATAGTTCTTTGCGAAAAAGTCGCAGTTTCTCGTCACACTCAAGGTATGCTCCAGCAGACCGCCCACAAATCCGTGGTGTACACTCTTTGCAGCGGAGTGGAACTTAAAACGCTTCTCAAATGCCGCATCATCAAAGAATCCGTGCAGCAATTTGCTAAGATAAGGATTCTTAATAGAGTTAATGTAACCCATCAGCTCTACAAACATTCCATCAATATCATACTCGCTCATTGGAAGATAATCCTGTGGATTGTATTCTCCCTCACCCACTTTTCTGGCGCGCTTGATTGACAACTGCAAATTGCCCTGGTAGCTGGTGATATCACCGGTAATCGCCACATAATCCATCGTATCAAATTCATCAATGCCGACAGAACCCGGTTCCCATATCTTGGAATCAATGGTTCCTGTCTTATCCTGTAGAATCACGATTTCATAAGGTTTTCCAGCTTTTGTCAAAGCTGACTGTTTGAATTTACACAAGTATACGTCGTTTACACGATCCCCCTCACGCAAGCTCTCAATATATCTCATATGTTCCTCCAATTATTCTAAAATGCCGATTTCTACTTCGCATTTTACTTCTATATATTCACTGCCATTCTGGCGCATTACTGTAATCTCACAGATAGTTCCCGGAATCAGCATGTTGATTTTGCTGCTGTAGGTTTCGTCGCTGTAGATATCCTCCCCGTTCATCTGGGTGATGACATCGCCACTTTGCAGCCCCGCATACATCGCAGGGGAATCCGTCAGCACATCCTTGATAAATACACCCTTTGGAATATCGTAGCTTGCAGAAATCGCATTGGTTACGGTCGATACATACAGCCCGACATGTGGGATATCCTTATCGTCTGTGAGACGTTCGATAATACCGCTAATCTCAGAGATGGATACCGCGGTCAGCGTAGTCGTATCCTGTGTTCCGCTGAATGCCTGAATCACCATACCCACGATTTCGCCCTTCGTATTGATTAAAACACCACTGCCTTTTTCACTTGCAACAATATCCGTCGTAAATACCGAATAGTTATTATCCCAGGTCACAACCTCATTATCAATGGATGTGATATTGCCTGTAAGAATGGAATAATTCGTTCCAAGAGGACTTCCCAAAGCAATCACTATCGTACCATTATTTACCGCAAGCGAATTGCCAACCTTGGCAATCATGATTGCATTCTTTGTCGTCGCCTCCAACTGGCGTTTTTCCACTGCAAGAACAGCAATTCCCGTATTTCCATCGTACTTAATCAATGATGCTTCAGCGTTGGTTTCATCGATAAAAGTCACACTTACACGCGACTCATCTGGAACTACTCTTTTTTCCGTCAATATGTATAGGTAATTCTCATCGTCCGAAATAATGACACCAGAGCCTTGTCCTTCCGTCTCATATGCGTTGTTCATCCAGTCTGTTTCACTTACCAGAGTGGTAATCGTAACGATGGATTTATTCGCTTCATTTCCAATCTGATACAGCTCGTTTTGAAGCTGCTGATAATCGCTAATCGACAGACTGATATCTGGAATCACAACCTCCGTATTGCCCGTCTGTTCGGATTCCGATTCTTGCTGCGAATTCTTGTCTTCACTACCAGACTCTGAGGACCCAAACTCTTCTGAATTCTCCTCTTCCGTCCCAATAATCGCCGCGCGAATCATCGGTGAAAAAATAAGCATCACAAGACAAGCCGCCACTGCGAATGCCACTCCGCACAATGCTGCCAGCCCGACTTTCTTAATTAGCTTTCTCCTATTAATTGGCCTTTCCTTTATCTGTTCGCGAACAAAATCCATAATCATCCTCTTCTATGGTAAAATACAATCAGATCCAAAAATACGATACCATCTTATTATATTAAGAATTATCTTCGCTTGCAACTATTTTTGCCTTTTCCAAATCCCCGTAATAGGCTATAATATACCTATATCACGTAACAAAAAGGACATGGGACTAGTTATGAACCAAAAAGTACTAAAAACACTAGAATATTATAAGATATTAGAACACTTAGAAGGCTATGCAGCTTCCGTTGATACCAAGAAAAGAATCCGTGAGCTTGTACCTTCCACAGATATGGATGAGATTAACCATTTGCAGGAGACAACCAAGGATGCATTAAGCCGCCTGTACAAAAGCAGTAATATCACTTTTGCAGGCTTGCACAACGTCCACGGCTCACTCAAGCGTCTGTCTATCGGTGGTTCGCTGAACATGGTAGAGCTGCTTCAGATTAGTTCTCTTCTTGAGGTTGCCAAAAGAGCGAAGTCTTATGACCGTTCTGACCGCAACGAAGAAAAGACCGACTCGCTGACAGATATCTTCGCACAGGTAGAGCCTCTGACTCCGCTTCATGAGGAAATCAAACGTTGCATCATCTCTGAGGATGAGGTAGCGGATGACGCCAGCCCGGAATTATTCAAGATTCGCAAATCCATCCGTGGTATGAGCGACCGCATTCATGCACAGCTATCTTCTATGATGAACAACAACACCACACGCGGCTATCTGCAGGATGCCATCGTCACTATGCGCGACGGACGTTATTGTCTGCCGGTCAAAGCAGAGAACAAATCCAGCGTACCGGGCATGGTGCATGACCAGTCCTCATCCGGCTCTACACTATTTATTGAGCCAATGGCTGTGGTCAACCTAAACAACGAATTGAAGGAACTGTATATCAAGGAAAAGGACGAAATCAACGCGATTCTTGCCCGCCTAAGCGATATGGTTGCAAGCTATGCGACCGGTCTGGAGACCAACTTCGTCGCACTGTCCGAATTAGATTTTATATTCGCAAAAGCAAATCTTGCGAAATCCTATAACGGTGTCGCACCAATCTTCAATGAACGTGGCTACATCAACATACGAAAGGGACGTCATCCACTTCTTGACCCTAAGAAAGTCGTACCAATCGATGTATATCTCGGCGACCAATTCAAACAGCTTATCGTAACAGGACCAAACACCGGTGGTAAGACCGTCAGCCTAAAGACCGTCGGACTGCTTACCCTGATGGGACAGGCAGGACTTCATATCCCGGCCGCTGACCGCTCCGAGCTTGCGATTTTCGAAGAAGTATTTGCAGACATCGGTGATGAGCAGAGTATCGAGCAGAGCCTTAGTACCTTCTCTTCTCACATGGTCAACATCGTAAACATCTTGGAACAGGCAGACGACCGCAGTCTGGTTCTTTTCGATGAATTGTGTGCGGGTACCGACCCTACGGAGGGCGCAGCACTTGCCATCTCAATCCTAAGCAAGCTGCATCTCTATGGTGCCATCACCATGGCAACCACACATTATAGCGAGTTGAAGGTATACGCACTAACCACCGACGGCATTGAGAATGCCTGCTGTGAGTTCGATGTAGAAACATTAAGCCCAACCTACCGACTGCTTATCGGTATTCCTGGCAAAAGTAATGCCTTTGCGATTTCCTCCAAGCTCGGCTTGGACGATTCTGTCATTGAAGACGCAAAGGGCCGACTCGGCAGCAAGGATATCGAGTTTGAGGATGTGCTGTCCAACCTGGAAGCAAGCCGCATCACAATTGAGAAGGAGCAGCTTGAAATCAAGCAATACAAGACAGAAATCGAAACCCTAAAGAAGCAGCTTGAAAGCAAACACGAACGCCTCGACCAAAATCGCGAGAAGATTCTTCGAGAGGCAAACGAGGAAGCGCTTAAGATTATCAAGGAAGCCAAAGACTTGGCCGACGAGACTATCCGCAACTTCAACAAGTACGGCAAAGGCACTGCCGACATGAGCCAGATGGAAAAGGAACGTGCTGCTCTGCGTAACAAGATGACGGAAAAAGAACAGAAGCTGACCGGAATCAAGAAGCCTGCCACAGAGAATCATCAGGCACCAAAGAAGCTTCGTATCGGCGACTCTGTAAAGGTTCTTTCCATGAACCTAAAAGGCACCGTCCACACACTTCCAGACGCCAAGGGAAATCTGTACGTTCAGATGGGTATCCTTCGTTCGCAGGTCAACATCAATGACCTGATTCTGATTAACGAGGACACCTTAAACCCAACCAAGAAGTACGGAACTGGCGCAGGCAAAATCAAAGTTAGCAAATCCGCTTCCATCTCAACCGAAATCAATCTAATCGGTATGATGACAGATGAAGCAATTGCAAAGCTAGACAAATACTTAGACGATGCTTATATCGCGCACCTTCCATCCGTTCGTATTGTTCACGGAAAAGGCACAGGCGCACTCCGCAACGCCGTACACCAGCACCTAAAACGCCTAAGCTACGTGAAGTCTTATCACCTCGGCGAGTTTGGTGAAGGGGACGCTGGTGTCACAATAGCAGAATTCAAGTAACACAAAATAGGAGGAACACCATGGCTACAAAGACGAAAATCCTAATCGTAGATGACGACAACAACATTGCCGAACTCATCTCCCTATACCTCACAAAAGAATGCTATGACACCATGATTGTCAACGATGGCGAAGAAGCGTTAACCGCTTTTGAAGAATATAATCCAAATATGATTCTGTTAGACCTCATGCTCCCGGGCATCGATGGCTATCAGGTCTGTCGCGAGATTCGCACCAAATCCAACGTACCGATTATCATGCTCTCTGCGAAGGGCGAAATCTTCGACAAGGTATTAGGACTAGAGCTTGGCGCAGACGACTACATCATGAAACCATTTGATTCAAAGGAATTGGTTGCACGTGTCAAGGCAGTGCTTCGCAGATTCCAACCAATCAAGTCTGTGGCAGCAACCGCTACCTCTGTTGCCCCATCTGCAAAATGCGTAGAATACCCAGACCTGATTGTAAATCTATCCAACTACTCCGTATTGTATAACGGCAAGCAGGTGGATATGCCACCAAAGGAATTAGAGCTTCTCTACTTCCTTGCTTCTTCCCCAAACCAGGTATTCACCAGAGAACAGCTTCTTGATAATATCTGGGGATATGAATACATCGGCGACACCCGTACCGTAGACGTACACGTCAAGCGTCTTCGTGAAAAAATCAAGGATCACGAGGTTTGGCAGTTATCTACCGTATGGGGCATTGGTTACAAATTCGAGGTCAAAAACTAAACTATGAAACGCACATTATACCTGAAGTTTCTCGGCGCGTATATGCTTTTTACCATTCTAGCCGTGTTTCTTCTTACTACATTTACAGAACAGGTTGTAGAAAACTATCTCGTTCAAAGTGAAGCCGAGCGGCTCTATCGAGAGTCCACGCTTCTGGCATCTGAATACCGCAACAGCTTCAAAAACTCTAATATCGATTTTGCTGATATACATAAGGAGCTGGAGTCCATCGACGGATACTTGGGCGCCGAAATCTGGGTCATCGACAATCAACACAATATACTGGTTGATTCCTCAGATGTAAACATCCAGATTTCCGCATCCGCACAGCACCCAAAGGAATTCCAGGAATTCAACGTTGCTGACTTTGGCAATCGATACTATCAGATTGGAACCTTTTACAAGAATTTTTCTACGGAAACACTCACTGTCTTTTCTCCAATAACAGTCGATTACAAAGTAAGAGGATACGTCCTGATTCATAAGCCGATGACAGCCGTACTCTCTTCTACAGACAGCGTCGTAAACATTGTGTTTACTTCTGCTTCTGTAATTTTCCTGTGTTCACTCATCTTCCTGATTGTTTTTACATGGGTTGTATATCGTCCGATCAACAAGATTACACATGTTGCGAAGAGCTACGCCAAGGGCGACTTCAAAAAGCAAATCAAGGTACGAAGCCACGATGAAATCGGCTATGTCGCACAGACTATGAATTATATGGCAACGGAGCTGGATACTCTCGAGGATGAACAACGCAAGTTCATCTCGAACATCTCGCACGACTTCCGCTCGCCACTAACCTCTATCAAGGGATATATAGAAGCGATGATTGACGGCACGATTCCGCCAGAGCTTCAGGAAAAGTATTTGAATATCATTCTTTTTGAAACAGAGCGCTTGAACAAGCTGACGCAGAGCATTCTGGACCTAAATCAATTCGGACATCAGGGAATGATGCTGGACATAACAGAATTCGATATCAACAGCATGATTCGAACTACGATTCAGACCTTCGAGGGCACCTGCAACAAGAAGGGATTGTCCTTCGACCTGCTCCTTACGGAGCAGCAGCTATTCGTCAAGGGTGACATGGGCAAAATCCAACAGGTTCTCTACAACCTTATCGACAATGCCACGAAGTTCTCACACAAGAACTCGGCCATCACAATCGAAACCAACATCCGCAACGGCAAGGTATTCGTCTCCGTCAAGGACCGCGGTATCGGCATCCCAAGTGACAGCATCAAGAAAATCTGGGAGCGTTTCTACAAAACCGACCTCTCTCGAGGCAAAGACAAGAAGGGCACCGGTCTTGGTCTTGCCATTGTAAAAGAAATCGTGCAGGCACACAATGAGAATATCAATGTAATTAGTACTGAGGGTGTGGGAACGGAGTTTATCTTCACATTGAAGTTGGCGGAGAAGGAGTTGTAAAAACTTTTATATAACCAAAGGACAGAGCACTTTGAGCGCTCTGTCCTTTTCTATTCTAAACCATCCGCTACATTTTCATCATCCACAAATTCCATTACATCAGAAACACTACACTTCAATAATTTATGGGATATATTTATACCCACGGAGACAGAATGATATTTATATATACACGAAGCAACGGATATGTATATAAAGTAATTTACAACGACTCTGGCTTTGAATATGGCGTACAACAAGTTAGTACTCTTATTCTCAAACAAGCATCCGAATTTTTATCATCTACAGAGGTCAACGAAAGTCAAAGCACCATTTACACCGCTATTTATGATTGCTTACTTATGAGTGGTTCAGGTGGAACATATCAATTTGATGATTGCACAATTGGCTACTCTAGAACCTTAGTAGAGTATTATGAATCCGCATGGATTGAAGCGAAATAATAATAAAACAGCTATCTACAATCACTTTGTAGATAGCTGTTATTTTTTAGTTATTCCACTTGTATCTTAGTTTGTTTTCACTATAACTAGAATAACTTAAGTATCCTTCCTTTTGCAGACGACCAATCACAATGTATGGTGGAATCTTCTGTTTAGAAGCAAATTCTTTGATCGCTCCGCTAGTAAAGTTTCTGTTTTTTACGAATTTTTTGTACTCATTTAAATCAATCAACGAATTACGTGCAAATGATTAATCTAACATGTGGTGCAACATGTAAGGAATAACGAATACTATCATATTCACTCAACTGCTCAGGTTTTCCTAATCTCTCTTTTATACTATGATTAGCAAATGCCTTCTTTAATTCTTCTAACCCCTGTACCTTATATCGCACAGGTTTGGAATTCTTGCCACCTTGCTCTAAGAACAGACAATGATAATATATGCTTGAGTCCATATACATCTCATCACTTGTGATAACAAACTCCGCATTTTCCACGGTTCCTAACAACTCATATGTAGTCTCGATATTCATATAGGCTTTTCCAGATTTTTTGTAACTATCTTTTTCATGACATAAGGTAAGTTGCGTAGTTTGTGACGCATCCACATTGATACAAAGACTTTTCCCTGTTGCTACTATACCAACGTTAGTATCATTGACTTTTACAACCACATTATGCTTACTTTGGTTCAACAGATGAATCATTTACTCTCTCCAACAACTTGATGCTATCCAAGTAATCTTTTTCCACATCACTCAATGTGCGGGCTTTATACTTCTTATATTCGCTTTCTGCTTTCTCCATTGCTTGCTGACTCGAAATTAGTCCATTTCCCTGCAACAATTGTTCCCCACTCATTGTAAGAATATTGTCTAAGTGCTTTGCCCAATCTTCCATTGTCATAGCAACTTCACGTTCTGCCTGACGTTCTGCAAAGTCTAGATAACCAGATACAATTTGTCCCATCGCGCGTAATTCTTTTTCGTTTAAATAGTTCTTCGCAACTTTTGCTTCAGAAAGAGTTGGCTGGTTTCCTTTAAATGTAGTTAAACCCATAAACTCTTTTTCAGCATCTGCACGATGATAAATCACCTCGGCTGCAGTTTCACCATGTACTGCATAATGAATCTTGTTTTGAACCTTACGGAAAAACTGAACTGATATTTCTGCCCGAGGATCATAATCAATGCTTGTCGCATATATTTCTAACACCTGACGGTAAAATACCTTTTCTGATGCACGAATATCGCGAATACGCTCTAAGAGTTCTTTGAAGTAACCACCACCGCCAAGTTCTTTTAAGCGATTGTCATCAAGAACAAAACCTTTTTTCATATACTCTTTGATAATTCCAGATGCCCAAATTCTAAACTGAACACCTCTCTGTGATTTCACACGATATCCTACTGAAATTACTACATCAAGATTATAAAAATTCGTAGGTTTTTTTGAAAATTCGGAAATTCCGAATTTCTTCATCGTATCCGCCTCTGAAAGTTCACCTTGTTCATAGATGTTTTGAATATGCTCATTAATCGTAGATTTTGCTTTTTGAAAAAGGGCGGCCATTTGATCTTGGGTAAGCCAAACCGTATCTTCGTCGAAAGTAACATCTACTTTTGTCAAACCATCTTCCGCTGTATATATAATTAACTCTGATTGATTTTCCATACATATACCTTCTTACACTAATCTAGATAATGCAATTATAGCATGGCACATTCGCTGGTTACAACTAAAAAGAGCACAGAACATTTTTATTATGAAATGTTCTATGCTCTTAAAATATCCTTTATTCTTCTGTCTTTTCTTCCGCCGGCACCACAATTGCAATACCAAGTTCTTCTAACTGTTTTTCATCTACAGTTCCCGGAGCCTTTGACATCA
>CAYPAM010000051.1:0-11008 GCA_964408715.1 uncultured Lachnobacterium sp. | reverse complement strand
CCCATAATTCCAAGTGTTTTTCCTTCCGGAATCGTAAAAGAAATATCCTTTAATATCTCTTTATCATCAATAGAAAAGCTTACATTTTCAAATGCTACTTCACCACGAACTTCATCCAAAATCACTGGATTATCAGGCTCTGTCAAATGCGCAGATTCCTTCACGATTTTATCCAGTTTTTTCTTAGAAGCGATGGCGCTTGATACGTCATTGGTCAGCCAGCCAACCATCTGCATTGGCCAGGTACAGTTACGGCTGTATTCCACATAAGCAAACAGCGAACCGATATCCATTTTTCCATTCAGCACCTCAATACCGCCTAGGATGGTGGTGCACACTGGCAAGCTGGCGCTGATGAATTGGAAGAATGGGAAATATCTCACCCAGACCTTTGACTGCTTCATATTCAACTCATAGTAACGTTTGTTGTGTGATAGGAATTTTTTGATTTCAAAATCCTCTCTCGCAAAGGCCTTTACGGTTCGCACGCCTGAGAGATTCTCCTCCGCGATGGTGGTAAGCATTGCATTTTCTTCACTGATATCCTCGTACACCTTGTCAAGCTTACGCTCCATAACAACCGCCATAATACCACAGGCAATCATGCAGGCAAGTGGTAAAAAGGTCAGTCGCCAATTCAGATTGAACATGCAATATAATACGCTACTTACATGCACTACAACCTCAATGACAAGCATTCCTACATAACCAACAACACCCCAGATGCGGTCGATGTCGTCCTTAACACGTGCCATCAATTCCCCGGTATTACTCTTATCGAAAAAGTCCAAAGACAAGCCCTGGATGTGTCCAAAGAGGTCCTTTCGCATTTCCGTTCCAATCGTAGAACCGGTTCTGTCAAATGTAATTTCTTTAAAATATCCACAAACACTTTTACCCAAGCCACAAAGCAGAATAATCATAAGAAGTCTCGGCAAACGGTCCAAATCGCCACTGACAAGCACTTCGTTTACGATAATCTTCGTGACCTGTGGGGATAACATGTCTAATCCAATTGCAATAAACATACAGGCCAATGCAAATACATAAAATGGCCACTGTTTTAACACATAGGTATGAAGTTTTTTCATAACTCTCTCCTTTCTAGTCCTTCTAAGTTGCTAATCCTGCATCTCCTTTACAGGCTACTTCTGCAGTTTCTTGCGTCAATTCTAACGCAATTTTCGGAGCCTATGTATGTGTTGCTGACATATGCGCGCAGAAAAATCCATGCTCATTCACAGGTACGCATGACATTTTCTTAACAAAATAAAAAACCTAGGTAAGCAAATTCCTACCTAGGTATATACACGCATATTACACATATCAACTGCTGAATATTTTGATACGCGAATAATAAATTATTCTGTTATCAAAAATAATTATCGTACTATCAGCAATCCATAGACACCGAGGTAAAATTGGTTCTTAAACGCAAATTCTGATTCTTATTAAAATTGACGTTATTCATTGTAGTTCTAATCATTATTTTTACCTCGCTTTCTTTTGTATTTTAGTCTACTCATTTAGTAAAGCACTCTTGCCATTAATTGTCAACCATCTTTTCACATATTTTTTTGTTATCTGTCAACAATATAAATTGTAAAGGAGGTGAACATCAATGAGCAAATCAAATAACAACTCAAGTTCAAATTCATCCGCTATGGAGCGTTTCAAACAGGAATGCGCTAACGAAGTAGGTGTAAACCTTAAGAGCGGTTACAATGGTGACTTAACTTCTAAAGAAGCCGGTTCTATCGGTGGCGAAATGGTTAAGAAGATGATTAAGAGCCAGACAGAGCAGATGAAATAACTGTTTAGCCTAGTGTAAGAAATGAAAAAGACGACATACAAATTTATTTGTAATGCCGTCTTTTTTATTTCTGAAATTTGGCGTTCAGCCAAATCGCGAGAGCCAAGCTCTGCCCAAGCAGAGCTATTGACTGCGAAGCAGTCGGGTCGAGCGACGCTAGGCGACACGCTCTCGCTCTTCATGCGGCGTAACGGTACTAAATTCGTGGCAATGTACATTGCCACTCATTAAGTGCCGACGTCCTCTGAAAGGTGCCGTTCAAGATATAACAGGGTCTATTTCTTACATATTCTCAAATCTAAACAATATACCTACCTATACATCATAGATAATTCCTTTTCGAACTTCTTCGGATTTTTCTGCTCCTACCAGATACTCTACAATTTCAAGAGAGAATGGAATTGCTGTCCCCATGCCACGGCTGGTGATGATATTTCCGTCTCTTACGACTGGCGCAGTTGTAACCGTGGCACCTAATAATTTGTCCTCAAACCCTGGATAACAAACCGCTCTTTTTCCATTTAATAACCCGGCTTCACCCAAGACACTTGGCGCAGCACAGATGGCAGCAACAAGCTTTCCGGAAGCTGCAAAATCAGCAATCGTCTTCTGTACATATTCATTGGCACCAAGATTTCGTGTGCCTGGCATACCGCCAGGAAGCACGATACCATCAAGCATATCGTAATCCATGAATTCCGCAGGAATGTCTGTCTTGAAGGTCACATGATGTGAGCTTGTCACTTCCTTATTGCCGGATACCGAAATCATCGCCGTCTCTATACCTGCACGTCTTGCAATATCAACAACTGTGAGTGCTTCTATTTCTTCACAGCCATCTGCCATGAATACTCCTAATCTCTTCATATATCTTCCTCATCTTTCTTCAAATGTCTTCGTTCCAAATCCGTTTCCCCGAAAGTAATTACATTTTGCAACAATCGGATATTTATTCTTCGCCCAAAATATGATACCATATTACCATAAAGAAACACCTATTTTCTTGAATAAATTATGTAAACGAAAAGGAACACTTATCATGGAAATCGAACGCAAATTCCTAGTTAACAATATCCCAGCCAATCTGGAATCCTACGCACAGCAGCGTATCAGTCAGGGCTATATCAACACCAATCCGGTTGTACGCATCCGTCGCAGCAACGATGATTATTACCTCACCTACAAGGGAAAAGGACATATGGTGCGTGAGGAATACAATCTTCCACTCAATGCGGAAAGTTTTGCACACATGCTTTCGAAGATCGACGGCATCTTAATCGACAAAATCCGTTATCTTATTCCACTTGACGATACACATACTGCAGAGCTGGATATCTTCCAAGGGACACTTGCTCCGCTTCGCATGGTAGAGGTGGAATTCGACACGGTAGAGGATGCCAATGCATTTCTGCCACCAGAATGGTTTGGAGAGGAAGTCACTACCAACCGTGGCTACCATAACAGTAGCCTTAGTCAGCATGGACTGCCCTCTTAGCCTTAATTTCCAATATCAGAATTCTATTATCTTAATCTTGTATTCTGTTCGTATTTTTGCTTCATCATAATAGCGCGTCGTAAATCATCAAAGCGGGTCGTAATCTCTCCATCCGGGATTACAACGTCCACGTCAACTGCGAGATTGTCAATGATAGTATCTGTAATTTCCTCACGCATTTCCAGAAGAATTCTGTTCTTTTCTTCCAGGTCGTCCGTGTCAAAGAATGCCATCATCTTGTCTTCGACATCCGCAATCTTCTCGAAGCGATACTTCTGTGTCACCTCTGGGTATTTCTCATGATCCACCTCGCTTACAAACATATCGAGGGGTCTTGCACATACCTTTCCTTCGCCATACAGCGCCTGATAGATTACCAATTCTTCATCTGTTTCAGAATGATGTGCGATTGCAATAATCCTGTAATTTTTGTTTTTAAAATGTCTGTAGGTTTCTCCTACTACCGGTCTACGTTCCATTGCTACTACCTCTATTTCTTATGATGCCTCTTTGCTGGAATATTCTGGGATATCAGAAGGCACAGTGAATTGATTAATCATATCCATCGCTTCACCAATAAAGTCTCTTTCAAAACACAGATTTCCTTCATATCCCTTTACCATAAGGTCTTCTACCGAACCAAGCATACTTTCAGGCATTACATCCTCTGGATGATGATGTACCGTGGCTGACACACGTTCCGAATGCTTATGCTCTGCTTCCATTGTATTCAGCGTCACGTCACCCTTCTTCTCTGCTGCATTATCCTGCGCACGTTCCAGAATACTCGTATTGCGGTTATCGGTTCTTCTTTGCTGAATCTGTGATGTTGCACGTCTTGCGGCTTTTTCAATATTCTCTCTTGCAGCCTTCTGCCATGCCTCCTCGCCAGTAGAGGTTCTACGATTAGAACTCGTCTGTACGCTTGCTGTCTGAATCGGTTTCCCGTTCAATGAAGTCTGCTTTGTGTTCTTCTTTGCTTCCTTTTTCGAAAACTTGCTGATTACCGCAATAATGATAAAAATGATAATTAGTATCTCCATAACTCATCCTCCATAATCTGATTTACTCGCGCTTCACTCAACTTCTCCAGCATGCAGTCTCGCATCGGTTTTATGAATTCATTGTCGTATATACGCAATACCTTCGCAACCTTATCCGCATGTGGCAGGTCAAATAACTCTCTATCTGTACGTTCAATATAGAAGAACGCCATCGCACGAAAATCCGGCCACTCCTTATCCAAAGCTTCCACGGTAACTGCTAAGAGATTCTCCACTTCACTTTGCAGAATCAGTGCCTCTGACTGCGAATGGATACCCTTGTTGCTCAGCTTTAAGATGCTGTCATAGGTCGACTGAAAATCCGTATCTTCCTTGCTAATCAGGAACTCATGATTGAAATGTCCCTGATACTTCTTAAGCTCACGCATATAGTTTTCCAGTCCGCTTCTGTCTACGTTGCCTGCAATCAGATATTGTTCTAATTGCTTTAAGACTGCCAAGACCAGCTCCAGCTCTTTTCGAGCCGTCTGATACTGCCCCTCTAATACAGGCGTCTGCTTTCTAACCTTATCATAATTCTTCTGCCAATCACGAATCGGCGTCACATCAGCCCCAGCTTCTTTTAATTCCCTTTTCAAAGTCTTTAAGCTATCGTCGAACCCAAACATCCTTGTGCTCCTAACCATTTTTAATAAAGCAAGTATACCATATTTTACTAGAAACACCAATTATTTATCCTTAATATAACCTTAAAAAGAAAAATAATCCGTAGTTTCCTTTCTTTCTTTTTTTTGTTATAATGAACACGTCATAAAGCTTTGTAAAGGACGATAGTATGTTAACCTACGAAGACGCATTAAACTTAAATTACTATAAAAAAACCACATTCACCGGCTGGATGAAGCCAATTCGTTTTCTGATTAAACGTGAGACCCCGGAGGATGGCGAGGCAATCTTTCACGCCTGGGTATGGCCGGAGCCATATATCTTTGACCTGACCGATGACAGTCTTAAGATCGACTTCACCGCTCCCTTCTCTGATGAAGGCAAACAGCAGGTGGTAGACTGGGTAAATGCCCAGCAGGCAGTCTATGCCAGAGAGAAACGCTTCAAGTAACAATTAAATGCAAAAAAAGCTTGACGTTCCGCAAAAAGTGGGATAATATAACACTGTTGTCACGACAAATGGGCTTATAGCTCAGCCGGTTAGAGCGCACGCCTGATAAGCGTGAGGTCGGTGGTTCGAGTCCACTTAAGCCCATCAAAAAAGGAGAAAGCAATTAGCTTTCTCCTTTTCTTTGTTTATTTTTATGTGCATACATTCTGCTATCTGCTTCTCGTAAAAAGTAATCGAGTGAATGTTCTTCGGTGGTCTCTGTATAGACACCAATACTAAAGATGAGCTTGTAATCCTTATCATTACTCTGATTAAAGACTGTTGCCTTTTCTTCTAAGGAAGCTACAATCTGCTGTGCTCTTTCTTCCTGGTTGTTCTGATATAACACAATTAGGAATTCATCTCCACCATTTCTTGTTGAGATATCTCCTTCCTCTATGCTTTCCCGAATAATTCTTCCTGCCGCTTCTAAAGCATAGTCACCTTCTGCATGTCCATAAGTATCATTAATCTGCTTAAACTGGAACATATCAAGCGAGATAATTGTAAGCTTCTCTACATTCGGAGTCTTAAGTATTTTTTCCATAACGGCATAAAAACCATTACGGTTTAGAAGCCCTGTCAAAGAATCCATGCGATACAGGCGCATCAGTTCTCTCTGTGCATGCATCATATCGAATAAGTAACGAAGATGTGAAATAAAGCTTGCATAAGCACTATACCAGAACCTCTCACTATCAAAGCTTACTACGGCATATCGCATAGGATCTTCCATGCTTGGAACTGCTACCACCATAAGCGGCATTCCACTATCCAGGCAGCCTTCTATCTTCGAATTTAACTCTCCATATGATGACCAAGCAATATAATCTATCTCTGTTTCCTGTTCTCTTTTTCCATAATGGATAATATTGATTCTACTCTTGCTTTGTGATGAACAGCACCAAAAATCTTTGTAGTTCATATTACTAAGCTGGTCCGGAATCGCCTCTTCGAAAATCTCTCGCTCATCGCGGTTTCCATACTTCGCAACCATCTGTCCGAGATTCGTCTGATATCCCACAAGTTCATTCATGTTCGACTTCAATCGAATAATCTCAGCCGCCGCATTCTGCTCTGGAACACCCTTACATCCACAAGAGCCACCTATCTGCATCTTCTTGTATGCGCATACCGACACCTCTCGTTCCTCGACCGATAGATTCTCTTCATTGATAATCTCAAATACTGCTTCAAGGAAAACATCTATATCATATGCACAGGTCAGCAAACGTGGAGAATGGAACTTCTCCGCTTCAATTCCGTCAAAACCGCTCACCGCAACATCCTGCGGAATACGATATCCCTTCTTCTGTAAGCAATCGCACACCGTGAGGGCCATGGTGTCATTTGCACAGATAATTGCATCCGGAAGCCCCGGCCAATCCTTCAGCATCTGTTCTACCGCAACTACCGTTGGATCTTCCCAGAAATATCCATAGTACACTCTCTTTGGATCAAATGGAATATCGTTTTCCTCTAACACTTCCTTGAAGGCATTCAAGCGTTCATCGGAAAAGCTATTGTCTGGTTCTCCGTTGAAGAAGTTAATGGTGCGATAACCATGATATTCCACCATATGCTTTACAATCTTACGGAAAGAATCCTTGTAATCAAAGGAGATGTTGATACAACCATCCATATGATGATCTACCGCAATCACTGGAACGTTTGCCTCTAATGCACGTTCCACCAATTTCCTCTGACCTCTCTCAGACTTAAATGTTTCCGCCATAAGCAAAATTGCATCAAAAGCTTCCACGGCTACCATGTCAAAGATAACTTCTTCCGTAATGCTTTCCTTGTTTACTTTCGGAAAGCTAGACACTGTGGAAAAGAAAACTACCCTACACTGATACTTTTCGCATTGCTTCGATATTCTGTTAATCAATGCCTCCTGATCCTCTGATGAAAAGCAGGCCAGCACAACGGCTATTACTTTA
The DNA here is from genome assembly GCA_964408715.1 of uncultured Lachnobacterium sp. GTDB lineage: Bacteria > Bacillota > Clostridia > Lachnospirales > Lachnospiraceae > Roseburia. The sequence goes on along the minus strand of CAYPAM010000051.1, from coordinate 3,597 downwards.
TAGTCTTTGTTTCTGGAAAATTTCATAGTACCCTTTTCACAACATTCCTAACATTAAATATTCTTGAACCTCTTAACTTCACCCTGAAGTTCTTCTGAAATCTCACGGTTTGCATCTGCTTCCGTCTTAATCGTAACAAGAGCTTCTACCAGCTGACCCGTACTCTGAGCTGCTGATGTTACGCCCTGTGCACTTTCGTCAACCGCGATATTAATACCATCAATACCTTCTGCCATCTGCGCCATAGTATCTGCTAACTTCTGTGCACTTACAGCAAAGTCCTGAAGAATTTCATCCATATGATCTGCATCTTCATGATAAATATTAGAGATGCCTACGAACTTGTCATAATCTGCCAATACCGTTTCATCAATAAAGCTAATCATATCGTTAGCATTCTTTGCCAAATCTTCTACCGCGCCGGTTACCAATCCACTGATACCCTGGATGTTGTTTGCAGTATCCTTAGAACGTTCAGCCAGATCACGAATCTCATCTGCTACTACCGCAAAGCCTCTACCTGCTTCACCAGCACGAGCTGCTTCAATAGAAGCGTTAAGTGCTAACAGGTTAGTCTGACTTGAAATACCAAGAATATCATTGGTAAGTTCATTGATTTTCTGAACGCTACGGCTGTTTTCAATGGCAACCTCAAGAAGTTCACGAATACCTGTGATCATCTCTGTTGTGGAAGCCTTGCTTAATTCTGCATCTCCACGCGCATTTACGGCACGTCCCTTAATCTGCTCTACATAATCCTTGCCTGTTTCAGCCATCTGACTCATATTGTTAGAGGCATCTAAGATTTCCTGTACGCCGGTTGTAATCTCATCTAATGTAGCAGCAACCTCTTCCATACTTGCAGAAAGCTCCTGCATCGTTGCAGAGATACTGCTTGCATTCTCATTGGATTCATTAATTCCGTCTGTAATAGTTTCAGCCTGTTCATGCATCGTTGCAGCTTCTTTACGAATCTTAAGCATGATTCCCTGAAGCTGTTCGATAAAGCTGTTAACACCTGTTACTAACTGACCAACCTCATCCTGTGTTTTAATCGCAATACGTTCGGTAAGGTCACCTTCGTTCTTTTCAATTTTTTCAATAATTGTATGTAAATGTCCGCTCGCATTTTTTGCAGGACGTGCAATAGATTTGTTAACAATAATAAGCATAACCGCTGCTGCGCCTAAAAATACGAAGAACATAATATCTGAGATGCTTGAATAACTAGCTACTGTTGCCTCTCTGCGCTTGATTAAGCTATCTGTTGCAGTCTCAACCATTGTTTCGAAGGCTGCTTCCGCTTCTGTAACAGCTGTAACATTCGCAGTTGCTCCATTGTTTGCTGCTGCTGCACCTGCTGCATCCCCTGCCAGATAAAGTGTCGCAACAGTATTCATCTGTTCATTTAATGCATCCACTGCTGCCTCATAAGCCGCAAGATTACTGCTTACTTCTTCCTTCGTTACTCCGGCTAAGTCTCCAGAATCAATTGTCTCAAGCACAGCATACATCTGGTCAATAATAGCATCCACCTGTTCAATCTGGGTTGGAATTAACTGTGCCATTGCGGCCTGCGATTCTGGATGCTGCATCCATACAACCATATTGGTGTACATCTTGTTGCTTTCTACCAGCTTAACCATATCCATCTCAAGACGCTCTAACTGTGTCCATTTGTTATAGATACGAGTCATTCCGCCAAGCGCCTGTTCTTGTGCGTATCCGCTCGTAAATGCAGTAATCAAATACATGATTGCCATTGCTACAAGCATGCCGATAATTTTAGTTCCGATTTTTTTCTTCATAGTTCCCTCCAATATTCCTCTCTTGCGCTCGAAAGGGGATACCACCCCATTTGATTATAGTACCATTTTACTACATTTCTTCATAAAAACAAGCATAACATATAATTTTTAGACAAATTCTGCACCATTATCTGATTTACAGGATTCCCATGTCTTCCTGAAGCTGTCTAACACGAAGTAAATGTGCAAATCTGGAATTCTCCACCGGAATCGCAACCTTACTTTCTTCCCAGCCTGACACGTAACACGCATTGGTCAATTGTACGGTTTTGTACCCTTCAGAACCATCCGCATATAGTGGTGTCCCATTCATAAGATGCTCTGCAAAGTTTGCAAATACTTCTGTATATGGATTGTTTTGTTCAACAAGTGCAACCTCTTGCAGCTCATGCGGAAGTCCTACATAAATCTCTGTATTCGTTCGTGCAAACTCATCGGTAGACACTTCATTCTCATCCACAAGTACGCGTGCACCATCTTCTACAACCAGACGACCCTTGGTTCCCCATACTTCCAATCGATTCACCCCCGGTGCCTCTCCGGTTGCACTTACCATTGTTCCGTGAAAACCACTCTTATAAGAAAACTGAATATCTACAGCATCATCCACTGCAAAATCATTGTAACGGCCGAACTGCATATCTGCATACACATAATCCGGCAATCCGAAAAACCACTGCCACATGTCAAGATAATGCTGGTTCTGGTTGATTAACAGACCGCCACACTCTCCGTTCCAGCTACTGCGCCATGGCGCAGATTTATGATAAGCAGGTGTACGATACCAGCTATTGCACACCCACACTGCACGATGCAGGGTTCCAATTGCGCCACTTTCCAGAAGTTCGTGCGCTTTCTGAAAGGCTGGCAGCCTTCGATTATTAAACATCGTAGCAAGCGACACCTTGTTTTCCTCACATGTGCAAAGCAGCTTTTCTACCTCTCCTGCACTCACTCCCAATGGCTTATCAATAAGCAGATGTTTTCCCAGCTTCGCCATCTGGATTCCAAGTTCTACATGACTCGTATGCGGAGTCACAATGATAACTGCTTCAAACTCATCTGCCTTCTTTTCCATATCATTCGCATCAATATAGATAGACACGTCTTTGAATTCTTCCTTCAAAAGAGCCTGCCCCTTTTCATTTCTGCAGCACACCCCTACCAGCCGCATTCCTGGCACCATGCCCGCATATATCATCTTGGCGTATATCTGCCCCATTCCACCGAAACCAATCAGAGCAGTTTTCAACATATTTTGCATTCTTTGCTCCCTTCTACCTACGCATGCCATTCCCGGCAATTTCCACATTTTCTATTATTATAATACATGACAGAGCATTAAACAACGAATGAAATGCTTTGGGTGTGGCGCAGACTTTAGAACACTTTCCTTCCGAAAACAAAAAGGAAGCTTTTGAAAAATCAAAGCTTCCCACCATCGATAATGCGGGTGACAGGACTTGAACCTGCCCCAAAAAGTACCATGAGCCCAGTAAAATCAAGGGTCTCTATTTTTCGTGACAAAATTCATGACAAAATTTTGCTTTTCTACCTTATTTATAATAAAAAAAGGCGGCCATTTCTGACCGCCTATGTATTATACTCTAACAAGTTTTCCCTGCTTAGCAAGCTTCTTTAATTTAGAATTCTGCACCGTGGTGCCGGTGTAATCGCTAATTCCATTAGCAACCGCAAGAGGTTTACGAACTGCTGCATTTTCTCCAGCCTTATCTTTAATGTACTGGCTAGGTACTCCTATCGCTTTTAAGATTGTATCAAGATTTGA
>CAYPAM010000050.1:0-11081 GCA_964408715.1 uncultured Lachnobacterium sp. | reverse complement strand
ATCTCCTATAATATTGTTACTATTGTATGCAGAATTATGCGGATTCATTAAAAAATTTTTTTCAAATAAACTATTGACAATCCCATCTGCATCGTTTATATTAATATCAGTAACAGTTCCTATTATTGATTTGAAAGGAGAAACTTATGATAAAACACAGTCGTCAAAGAGATGCCATCCGGCAGAACCTCATGCATCGCTATGATCATCCAACTGCGGAGAATGTCTACATGGACATCAAGGAGGATTTTCCAAATATCAGTCTAGGAACCGTCTACCGTAACCTGTCCCTTCTATCTGACTTGGGAGAGATTCAAAAGATAACAACCAGCGCAGGTCCTGACCGCTTCGACGGCAACCCAAAGCCACACTGCCATTTTCAGTGTAGAGGCTGCGGCAGCGTATTAGACATCGCGTTTGAGAATCAGGAGGAATTAAACACCCGCGCAGCAAAGAACTTCCCCGGAATCATCGAGGGAAACAGCATACAGTTCTATGGACTTTGTCCAGACTGTACGAAAACACATTAAACATGTAATAAAAACAAAATGAAACGCTCAAAAACAAGGAGGAAATTATTATGGCACAGTATGTTTGTTCAGTATGTGGTTATGTTCACGAAGGAGACTCTGCACCAGAGCAGTGTCCAGTATGTAAGGTTGGTTCAGACAAATTCATCGAGCAGAAGGGTGAAAAGGTTTGGGCAGCAGAACACGTTGTAGGTATCGCGAAAGGCGTTAGCGAAGACATCCTTATGGACCTTCGTGCAAACTATGAAGGAGAATGTACAGAAGTAGGTATGTACCTTGCAATGGCACGTGTAGCTCATCGCGAAGGCTACCCAGAAATCGGTCTCTACTACGAGAAGGCCGCTTGGGAAGAGGCAGAACACGCTGCAAAATTCGCAGAGCTTCTCGGCGAAGTTGTAACTGACTCAACAAAGAAAAATCTCGAAATGCGCGTAGCCGCAGAGCACGGCGCAACTGAAGGCAAAGTAATGCTGGCTAAGAAAGCAAAAGAACAGAACCTTGACGCTATTCATGACACCGTGCATGAAATGGCAAGGGATGAAGCAAGACACGGTAAGGCATTTGAAGGATTGTTGAACAGATATTTCAAAGCATAATTTATAAGACTTTTTACAGAAAGAGGACAGCAGATGCTGTTCTCTTTTTTAGATTAATCTTGTACTTTTCTTGTACTTTTTTACACCCCTATTCTATCCCCCAAGAATAAGTGGAAATGCAGACGAGGGTTGCGAGATATATGAGCAGCTTTTCAAAAATGGAGTAATCCTAGAATTTGGAGAAGAACCTCATATTAACACAGAGGTATACCGAAACGCATTAGAGAATCAAATCAAGCTAGCGTTGTCCACAGAACTCAAAAGAGAAGCAGCAGGGAACTAGCCCCTGCTGCTTGTTAATGTGCTTTTCGTAAGAGAAGGAAACATATCAATTAATTCATTTGGACGCATGGGCGTAGAGAGAAATAAGTTTCTCTCTACGCCCTGTTTATATGAAAAAAAGGATTTTTAGAAGGGAATTTCGTGAGATTTAAAAGCCCGAATGGGCGATGGTGAGAAAATCTGTCTGTAACGCCCGCGATTTTGAGAAAACGTGGGCGTGGGAAGAGGATTTTTCTCCATACGCCCAATCAACGAAAGGAAGGACCTGCAATATGCAAGAATTGGATGGAAAATGGGCGTAGGCGAGATATTTTTCTGCCTACACCCATTTACATGCCAGTAGAGATTTCAAAAAGAATTTATCCTTCTCATCCCTTAATATTCTATTTCCCCAACAAGGCGGATATCCCTAGAGGATGCTCCCACCTGAATCTTGTATGTACCCGAAGCTACGGCAAAAGCCTTTTTCTGCATATCATAATGTGAGAAGTCTTTTGCATTTAACTTAAACTGCACCTGCTTAGATTCGCCTGCTGCAAGAGCCACCTTATCAAAGGCCTTCAGCTCACCATTCACATATACCTGAACGACCTCCTTGCCAGCAACTGCGCCGGTATTGGTTATGGTAGCTGCTACACAGATGACCTTTTCCTCCTGCGAGATGGCTTTTTCCTCCTGCAACTTCTCTTCGATATGCAGATTACTATATGCATATTCCGTATATGACAATCCATGTCCGAAGCAGAAGTTGACATCTACATCATGTGTGTTGTAATAACGGTAGCCTACCATCGTACCCTCGTCATAGACAACTCTGTCCTTGAGACCGAAGTTCACGCCAAGCTTTGCCGGACATTGGTCTGCAGTTTGGATGAAGGTTTCTGCTAATTTTCCGGAAGGGTTTACTTCGCCAAATAATGTCTTCGCGATAGCGGTTCCGCCCTCCATGCCGGCATAGTAGCTCCACAGTACACTCTTAGCCTGTGACAGCCATGGCATCTCTACTGGAGAGCCTGCGTACATTACAATTACGGTGTTTGGATTGACCTCAAGCAATGCGCCAATCAACTTATCCTGATGATATGGAAGCACCATATCCTCTCTATCCAGACCCTCTACGTCATAATCATGATTCAAACCACCCACAAAGATTACAGTGTCACTATTCTTCGCCAGCTCTACTGCCTCTTCCAGATATTCCTGCTCATACTTCGCTCTTTCCTCTGGCGTTACCATATCTGGCGTTCTGCGGGAAGATGCAGAGCCTGTGACATCATCCGGGCTTTGTGTACTTGCCGCCTGCCAACTGATTTCTGCACGACCGCCCTTCTTTGGTACAAAATATCCCGGCGCATAGGCTACTCTGCCATTGCCGCCAAGCAGCTTCTTGATGCCCATTAGCGGAGCAATCTCGTACAATGCTTTAATCTCGGCACTACCGCCACCATTTGCATGAAGCTTTACTGCATTTGCACCAATCACAGCAACCTTGCCCACCTTCTTGGCATCCAATGGAAGTAACTGCTCTTCGTTTTTCAGAAGAATCAAAGATTCCTCCGCAACTGCAAGAACGGCCTCTTGGTGCTCTTTACTATTATAGGTTCCTGTCTTACGATTTTCTTTTTCTGGTCCAATCATCTTAAGACGAAGCATTAGACGCAGGATATTGCGAACCTTTTCATCTACCAACGCTTCTGACAGCTCACCGCTACGAATCTTCTCAAGCAGTGGGTTTGCCATGTGGTGATTTTCAAAATCATAGATGACATCCATCTCAATATCCATGGCTGATTCTGCCGCAAGAACGGTATCATGCACGCCGCCCCAATCGGAGACAATCATGCCATCGTAGCCCCATTCCTTACGCAAAACGTTATTGAGAAGGTACTTACTCGTACCACAATGTTCACCATTTAAACGGTTATAGGCACTCATCAGAGAATACAGACCGCCCCCTTCAATCGCGGCCAAAAAGCCCGGATAGTAGATTTCGTGCAAGGTGCGCTCGTCTACAATCGTATCCACCCAAATGCGTTCTGTCTCCTGCGAATTTACCGCAAAATGCTTTGCACATGCAGACACATCATGCTCCTGAATCCCCTGCACAAGAGGAACTACCATTTCCTCAATTAATCGTGGATCCTCACTCATGTATTCGAAATTACGCCCACATAACGGACTTCTCTTGATGTTGATACCCGGTCCGAGAATTACATCTTTTCCACGACCTCTTGTTTCTTCTCCCAACACCGACCCCGCATCATGTGCCAGTTGTCTGTTCCATGTAGACACCGTTGCACTATTACAAGGCAGATAACTCACATAATCGTCTGGTAGTCCTACCGGAACCCATTCATTATCTAAGTGTTCGAATCGCACGCCACATGGACCATCCGACATATGTAGGGCAGGGATTCCCAATCGCTCTACCTCTGCTGTGTGAAAAAGCGTTGCACCGTGAATCATACTAATCTTTTCTTCCAGCGTAAGCTGTGCCAGCAACTCTTCAATATACGTCTCATCTACATTCTTTTTATTACTCATCTTTCTTCTCCTCCCGCCACGCTTTTTCCGTACCATGGCAGACTCCATATAATTTACGCCTCCGAGAGAATCCCCGAAGGCGTATCTTCTACATATTAAAATTTACAACTACATCGGCACTGCCGTCAAGTGTAATAACAACAGTATCTCCATCCATGCTATAAGAAGCACCTGTTACAGAAGCTGGCACACCTGCATGAACCAATTCCACCTTAGAAGCCTTCTTACTCTCTACGTGAATCTCGTAAACACCGCTATTGTTAGCAACAGAAGCGATTACTTCCACCTCGTTATCTGCATTATATACAACAGTCTTAGCCGCCTTGCCAGCCTTGATTGCATACGCACGAAGGGTAACGCCATCTGCATAATCGTATACCGCATTCTCATTGTGCGCACCAAGTGCTACCAAAGAGCCTTCGCGTACATAAAGTGGAATGCTAAGGTAACCATGCTTCTCGCTATACCATTTGCCACCTTCCTTGACCTCTCCGCTTAGAAGTGAAGTCCAGGTTCCTTCTGGCAGATAGTATTCCGCCATACTGTCTTCGTTGAAGATTGGCGCTACTAAAAGCGAATCGCCAAGCATATACTGACTAGCAAGATGTCCACAATTCTTATCTTCCGTGAACTCTAATACCATGCTGCGCATCATTGGAACACCAGTCTTAGATGTCTCAATTGCATTGCGATACAGGTATGGCATCAGTCGTGCCTTTAACTGTGCGAAGTAACGAACTACATCAACTGCCTCTTCATCATAAGCCCATGGCACACGATAAGAGCTTGAGCCATGAAGTCTGGAATGTGTAGAAAGCAAGCCAAACGCACACCATCTCTTATATACATCAGGTGTAGATGTACTTTCGAATCCACCGATGTCGTGACTCCAATAACCGAAGCCGGAGCTTGTAAGAGAGAGTCCGCCACGCAGGCTTTCTTCCATAGATTCATAATCAGACCAGCAATCTCCACCCCAATGTACTGGGAATTTCTGTCCTCCGGCTGTTGCAGAACGTGCAAAAAGAACCGCTTCTTTTTCACCCTTTTTCTTCTTGATAACATCGAATACACACTTATTGTAGAGGTATGTATAGTAGTTATGCATTTTTACCGGGTCAGAGCCATCATAGTATACGCAGTCGGTTGGAATTCTCTCGCCGAAGTCTGTCTTAAAGCAGTCAACGCCCATATCCATCAGACGCTCTAACTTGCTCTGATACCACTTGCAAGCCTCAGGATTGGTAAAGTCCACAAGTGCAAGACCTGGTTGCCACATATCCCACTGCCATACGTCGCCATTTGGACGCTTGATAAAGTAACCATTTTCCACGCCTTCCTGGAAGATGGATGATTCCTGACCCACATAGCTGTTAATCCATACGCAGATTTTCAAGCCTTTTGCCTTGAGTCGCTTAATCATACCTTCCGGGTCAGGGAACACGCGACTGTCCCATTCGAAATCACACCATGAGAATTCCTTCATCCAGAAACAGTCAAAATGGAATACCTTAAGCGGAATTCCTCTATCTAACATACCATCGATAAAGCTATTAACGGTCTCTTCGTCATAGTTCGTTGTAAAAGAAGTAGACAGCCACAAGCCAAAGGTCCACGGTGCCGGCAGGGATGGCTTACCTGTGATATCGGTATAACGCATCAACACTTCCTTCATAGTTGGACCATTGATGAGAAAATAATCCAGATTCTCGCCCGGAACAGAAAACTGTACACGGGTTACCATCTCAGAAGCTATTTCGAAGGATACCTTTTCTGGGTGATTTACAAACACGCCATATCCCTTGTTTGAGATGTAAAATGGAATATTCTTGTAAGACTGTTCGGTAGAGGTACCGCCGTCTTCGTTCCAGATATCCACACTCTGTCCGTTCTTTGCAAAAGCGGTAAAGCGTTCGCCAAGGCCATAGATTAACTCACCAACAGACAGCGATAGCTGCTCTCTCATATAAGCATCCTCTGGTCCCTTATTATAGGCATCTCCTTTCCAGTCGGTCTTCATATAAGCAAGACCCCTGCTCGCGCTTGCGGTAATCTTCTCATCACCACGGAAAAATGCAAATGTGCCATTGGACTTGTTGATTTCCATACGAAGTGTACCGCTGGAAATCACAAGCTTATCCTCAAGCTCCTCTGCCTTTAAGTTGCCGCTCTCGGCTGACTCAAGCTCAAACTGTGGTGCGCGTTCCTTTAGCCCCATATGATGATAGGTCTGAATACGAAGCACCTCTTTGTATGGTGCAGACACCTTGATGGTCAGATTGATTCCACCCAAGGTATCGCCTCTATGATTAATCTTACTTGTTGGCGCACAGATGGTAACTACGTTTTCTTCGATTTTGGTAAAATACACTTCTGCTGGTGAGAAGCATCCGTAGCCCTCCTTCAAAAGCCAGTGTCCGTTGCTAAATTTCATATCATTAACCCTTTCCTATTGTCATTATAGAATGATTGATAGCATTATATTACAACAAGAAATAGTCTCCGACTACCGCTCAAATTACACAAAAAACACTCAATAAATTTGACAAAAATGCTACTTATCCATATAATTTTATTGTTAACAATAAGGAGGATTCGGGAATGTATAACATTTTAGTAGCAGATGATGAAAGCATCATCCGCGAGGGAATCAAATGCCTGTTTGATTATGAACGCTTAGGCTTTTCCATTATTGATGAAGCAGCCAATGGCGATGATGCATATGAGAAAATTCTTCGTGTACAACCGGATGTGCTACTTATGGATATCCGCATGCCAGGCATGAGCGGTCTTGATGTCATCAACAAGGCACGTGAACAAGGCTTTTTAGGAAAAGTCATCATTATCAGCAGTTATACCGATTTCAAATACGCACAAGAAGCCATTCGTTATGGCGTTCAACATTATCTAACAAAACCAATTGACGAGGACGAGTTAGAAAGTATTCTTCGCACGTTCAAAGAAGAGTTTGACAAAGAGCGAAAGGCAACTGATACTTCGAAGCACTATAAGCAAAAGGCACATGATTCGATTGTCAATGATATTATATTAGGTTTAGGAGACCTTAGTCTCCTAAACCTCTCTGATATGCATCTGCAAGCAGATGTATATCAGGTCGCAATAACCGAAAAATTCAGCCTTGATTCACAGGATGCGTCTTATGATTTTGCAGATTTGCTTCGCGTAACCAATCATGACAATAATTCCTTTGATATTATTTCTTTGGAATATAAGGACGTTGTGTTATTGAAGGGGACCTTTGCCATTCAGAAGTTCAATGATTTTCTGGAACGCTACCAGCGAGAGAATCGTCCACAGAAGAACTCTCCTCTGGATAGTTTGTTCATTACATACGGTAGATGTGTCAACTCCCTTGAAGATGTTCCACAGTCTTATCAGGATGCCTATCAGCTTCTTCACCGTCGATTCTTCTGTGATCAGGAGCAGCACACCATAGGCTACGAGGACCTTCCGGCTTTTGAGAATAACACCGCCATCCTCGACGATGCATTATTGAACGAATATACCAATGCACTGCTGAACTATATTCAGGCGTTCAACCGCAACATGGTTGCAAGCACGCTGAAGGATCTTCAAGACCGCTTGTATAACGCAGCAGATTCCATTGATTCCATCAAGCTGTTCTTAGCAGATTTGTATCTACGGATTAAGGAGCGCATGAATCACTTGTATCCAAACAATACGATTCCATTCTCAAGCAACGCGGATATTATCCGCACGATTGAACAGAAGCACTTCTTATATGAGATTATTCTGTTCTTTACAGAACAGTTTGAGCTGATTATGGCTGCAACCGGTACCTCTAACCGCGACAGCGTACTAGACGATATCCTGCATTACATCAACCATAATTATGCAACCAACATCACGTTGGAGAACATTGCACCATTATTCGGTTATAACAGTTCTTATCTTGGGAAAATCTTCAGCAAGAAGATGGGTGAGAACTTCAATTCCTACGTAGACCACATTCGTATTGAGCACTCCAAGGAGCTTCTCTTAAACGACGACATGAAGGTCTACACCATCGCTGAAAAGGTCGGCTACCGCAATGTAGACTACTTCCACATCAAGTTCAAGAAGTATGTGGGACAGAGTCCTGCGGAGTATCGCAAAAAGCATAAAATACATGATATTTAAAAATCAAACGAGGCTGTTGCAAAATGGATTTTCCTAAAAACCCATTTTGCAACAGCCTCGTTTGATTTTATTCTGCGAATAAAAGATTGTCAATTGTGAAGGTTACTGTAATCTGCTGTGGATTGTCAATTCCATTGATTACTAAGGAATGCAATGCAGTATCTGTTGTAACTTCTTCTACTGCACTTCCATCCCAAGCGTTGAGTGGGTCATTGGTATCGAAGATACCGGAAGCCTTGATACCGCTCTTGAAATCACCCTTGGTAATAGTAAGCTCTACACCATCTACTACAACCTTGTCCCAACGAATATCACAGGATACCAGATTTGATTCATCAATATTGCCAACTGTAACATCATAATCCTTGATATAGATAGCGGTTAAGTTGTTAAGTCCTGTAACACCATATTCTTTGGTAGTATCTGAACAGTCTGTTGCAAAATCAAATGTTACCGTATACTGTCCATTTCCTGTAATAGCAACAGATGGCCCAACCTCGTTGTTGTAGCAGGCAAGCTCGTTATCATTGAACAGGACGTTAAGCGCAACATTCAACGTACCTTCTTCTACACCTGTAAGTATTTCCTCAGAGCTTCCACTTTCTGCTTCTGAATTGTTTTCTGTATCATTTCCCTGTGTGTCTTCTGTTCCGCCGCCACATGCTGTTACACCGAGCACCATGGTTGCACACAGAACTGCTGTGAATAATTTCTTTGCCAATCTAGACATCCTTGTGTCCCCCTTTATTTATCTAAGTCCTCCGGATTGCTGACTGCACCCGGTTCTTTTTCAATTTGTCTGAAAAAATATCTCGCATATCCACTAATAGTATAGATAATACATGCTGGGCCAATTAAGAGCCCTACGAACATCGTAATATTGTTCCAACAGATAATTACCACTTCGATAACAATCACAAGAACAAGCGACAATGTTCTAAGAAAATATCTGGTAGAGATATCTATGGAATTCTTCAAGGTCTTAATCAGCGTATTCTCATATCTTGCCTGAAGAGGAAACGCATAAATAAAAGAAAGCGTAAAAACAAATGCCGAAACGATTCCCATAATCAGTAGAATCATTGGATTATCTTCCATCTGTTCAAACAAAGAAAAATCCAGCCATACAACATAGATACAGAATAGAAATAATATTCCGTATGGAATCCCGCATTTCCAGTTCTTCTTGAAAGACGCAATAAACTGTCTTCCTACATACCCTTCTTCATTATCTGCCATCTTCATCATGACATCAAAAGCTGCAATTGTTGCACCGCCCATCGTTACAATTGGCAGAGAACAAAGTAACCACAGCATATTGATTTTAAATACATCTGTTAAACCACGCATGAACTTATACAGTCCACTATCCACGCTAAAAAAATTCATATTACTCTCCTATTAGGGATAAAAAGGCCGTCCAGCCGGACAGCCTTTTCATTTTATGATTAGTTTGTACCCTTTGCTTCTAATTCAGCCTGATATCTTAAGTTAGCCTGTTCAAGTGCCCATGTAACACACTCGTCATAGCCATATAATTTTGCTTCTTTAATCATATCGGCTACAATCTGTTCAAACTCTGCATCGCTTGTTGCGTACATAGCTCTCCAGCTATACTCTACGATAATTTCCTTTACAGCTGTCCATGTTGTTTTAAATTCACCTGTTACAGACGCAAGCACATAATCTGAAGCAGGAGAAAGTGTGTACTGACGGGAATCCATGTAATTCTGGAATGTATCCTGACCTACATAAGAAGCCCAATCTAAATAAATGTCAGAGTCTGTACCTGTGGTATTGCTCTTCCAGTTTTCACGGTTATAGGTTTCACCATTTGAATCCGGGTTCAAAGAGTTGATTGACCATGTAGTATTGTTGTGCTGGAATTCGCCAGCCTGATAAGTACCGGTTCCTTCGTAGTCACCAATCATCTGAACGTCTTTCTCTGTCCAAGCCTTTTCGCCGAACTCTGTTAAGTATGGGAATCCATCTTCATCATAATCCCACATTACACCCTGTGGTCCATAGTTGTATGTCATAACGCCTTCTGGAGTAGATAACCAGTTGATGATTTCCATACATAGTTCTGGATACTTGGTGTTAGAACCGATAGTCCAGAGACGGTTGCCACCCTGTGGGCTCATACCATATACGATTGGAGATGCTTCATCCGCAACTAAGGATGTCATCATCTTGCCTTCCGCAATATGTGGTTCTGTATTGTATCCTAAATAACCAGCATAGTTAAAGATAGAGAAGAATACACCACCTGCCTGAACCTTTTCGTATGCACTGTCATAAGTCTGTGTCATTGAGTTAGGGTCAATTAAGTCATTCTGATATAACTGATTGAAGAATTTGAGTGCTGTCAAATATGGTCCGCCTTCTTCTAATGCAGCATAGTATGTGCCTGTTGCTGGGTCATATAAGCCCATTGCAGATTCATCATATCCCCAGTAAGCAGTTGCGAATGCTTTTACATACATAACCATGTCGCCATCCCAATCTGGCCATAAAGATAACGCATATGTCTCGTTACCATTGTCGTCTGTTGGGCAGATTTCTTTCATTGCTTTAAATACTTCCAGCATATCATCCATATTTGCATATGATGGGTAGCCTAACTGTTTATAAAGATCCCATCTGATATCCCATGTATAGAAGAATGATTCATGTCCGTCATCTCCTTCTGGAGCTACGTTATGACCAAAGCCGTATACAACAGATTCACCAGTAATGCTTTCGTTTAACTTCGCATTCTTATTCAATGCTGACTGCATGTTCTCATAGATGTATGATCCATATTCTTCTAACAGACCATCTTCATTCCAGTCATAGAGAAGTCCTGCTTCTACAGCTCTTGTGTAAGCTTCACCGTCGCTACCAAAGATAACGATATCACCTAAGTCACCAGATTCCATACGTGTCTCGTATACACCATCTGATTCCTGTACAATGTTGACAACAA